>NZ_KV824488.1:0-2085 GCF_001816045.1 Kytococcus sp. HMSC28H12 | reverse complement strand
CGTTGACCAGGCGCACCCCGAAGGCCTCCTCGACCCCGAGGCGCACCTCGCGGGCCAGCGCGGCCACGTCGGCCGCCGTCGCCGAGCCCCGGTTGGTGATGGCCAGCGGGTGCTTGGTGGACAGCGCGGCCGGCCCCGGCATCGCGTAGCCCTTGCCGTACCCGGCCTTGTCGATGAGCCAGGCCGCACTCGTCTTGACCATCCCGTCGCCCGCCGGGAACTCCGGCGGCTCCGGGGCGGTGGGGCCGAAGCGCTCCACCACGTGGGCCCGCACCTCGTCCATCTGGGCGGCGGTGATGATCGGGTTGGTGAAGAAGGACCCGCACGACCAGGTGTCGTGGTCGTCGGCGTCCCAGACCATGCCGCGCTGCCGGCGCTGGGCCAGGACGGCCTCGCGGGCGTCGGCCAGGGCGACGCGCTCCCCCATCTCCACGCCGAGGCCCTGTGCGAGGGCGGCGTAGCCCACCGGCTGGGAGCGGTCGGTGGCCTCCAGCAGGAAGGTCACCGCGAGCACGACGTAGCGGCCCGTGGAGCCCTTCTGGGTGCGCTTGAACAGCGAGTCCCGGTAGGCGAAGGCGCACTCGGCGGCGGACATCTCCTGCACCTCGCCGGTCTCACGGTCGAGCACGCGCACGGACTCCACCGTCTGCGAGACGTCCTGCCCGTAGGCGCCCACGTTCTGGATGGGGGTGGAGCCCACGCACCCGGGGATGCCCGACAGGGCCTCGATGCCGCTCCAGCCGTTCTGCACGGCGTGGGCGACGAAGGCGTCCCAGGGCTCGCCGGCGGCGGCGCGCACGCGCACCCGCCCGTCCCCGGCGTCCTCGACCTCGATGCCGCGCGTGGCCACCTGCACGACGGTGCCGGGGAACCCCGCATCGCTGATGACGAGGTTGGAGCCGCCGGAGACCAGCAGGAGGTCCTCCCCCGCGGCGTCGGCGGCGCGCACGGCGGCCACGAGGTCGTCGGTGGTGGCGGCACGCACGAGGGTCCGGGCGGGGCCGCCGACGCGCAGCGTGGTGAGCGGGGCCAGCGGGGCGTCGTGCTCGGTGCGGGAGGCCTCGGAGAGCGGAGGGGTGCTCACGCGTCCTCCCCGGAGAGGTCGACCGTGGCGGTGGCCCGGCCGAGCACCGGCTTGGGGGCGCCCTCCTGGGTGACCGCCAGCGCCAGGGTGACGGTGTCGCCCTCGACCTGCTTGACGGTGCCGGTCACCGTGAGCACGGCCTCACCCGGGTCGGGCACCACGACCGGCGCGGAGAAGCGGGTGGAGAGGCCCAGGACGCGGGCGGGGTCGCCGGCCCAGTCCCCGACGCAGGTGGCCGCGCGCCCCATCGTGAGCATGCCGTGGGCCAGCACGCCGGGCAGGCCCACCTCAGCGGCGACGCGGTCGCTCCAGTGGATGGGGTTGTGGTCGCCGGAGGCGCCGGCGTAGGAGACGAGGTCGGCGCGGGTGAGGCGGACCTCGCGCTCGAAGGCGACGTCGCCGATGGTGAGCGACGCGACGTCGGGGGCGGCGGTGGGCTGCTGCGGGGTCTGGTCGGACATCAGGCCTCCTGCGCCGGGGCGGTCGAGATGACGAGGGTGGAGGTGCCGGTGGCCACGAGGTCCTCGGACTCGTCCAGCACCGTGGTGCGCAGCGCGAGCATGCACGTGGAGCCCATCATCTTGGCGCTGGTGACCTCGGTGGTGGCGGTGAGCTCGTCACCGGCCACCACGGGGCGCTCGTGGGTGAAGGACTGCTCGCCGTGCACGACGTTCTGCAGCGCGATGCCCAGGTCCGGGTCGGACAGCAGGAGGAAGTCGGCCGCCTGCGTGACCTTGACGACGAAGGTGGGGGGTGCCACGAGGTCGGCGTACCCGGCCTCGGCGGCAACCGCCACGTCGTGGTGCACGGGGTGCTCCGCGCCGACCGCGCGGGCGAACTCGCGCACGGCGGGGCGGGCCACCTGGTAGGGCTCCTGCAGGGTCCAGTTGCGGCCGGTGACCCGCTCGGCGAGCGTGCCGGCGGCGGCCTGGGTGTCGGCGGACGTCATGCCGCGAGCCTATGCGACACCCCGCACGCACGGAGGAGGGCCGCCCCGTGCG
>NZ_KV824487.1:0-1153 GCF_001816045.1 Kytococcus sp. HMSC28H12 | reverse complement strand
GCGCACCCAGGCGGGTGGTGGGGACGTGGCCGCCGAGGGGGCCGTGCTGCGCCTCGTGGCGCGCACCGCCGCGGCGCGCTCCGCGGTGACCGCCACCACGATGGGCGGCGCGCTGCCGCTGTGGATCCTCCAGGGCATGCCCACCGACGGGGCGCTCACCTGCATCGACGACGAGCCCCGCGCCGCGCTCACCCGCCGTGCCACCACCACGGCCGGGGTGCCCCAGCACCGCTGGCGGATCATGCCCGGGCGTCCCGGCGAGGTGATGACGCGCCTGCGCGACGCCGCGTACGACCTCGTGGTGGTGGACGCCCCCGCGCCCGACCTGGCCGACCAGGTGGAGCAGGCGCGCCGCGTCGTGCGGCCCGGGGGGCTCCTGGCGATGGTGGGTGCCGGCCTCGGCGGCCGCCTGGCTGACCCCGTGGACCGGGACCCGGGCACGCTGCTGGTGCGCCACGTGCTGGAGGAGTGGCGCGAGCGGGACTCCGACGCCCTGCTGCTGCCGGTGGGGGCGGGGGTGGCGCTGGCTGTGGCCCCGTGACGGCGGGCTGGCACACTGTCCCCTGGCCACCCGCCGGGCGGGACGGCCACCGGGGGCCCGACGGGGCCCGTGACGCACGGACGACGACAGGAGCAGGATCGTGAACATCTTCGGGATGTCCCAGTGGGAGCTCCTGCTGATCATGGTCGCGGTCCTGGTCATCATCGGTCCCGACCGCCTGCCGGCCGCCATGGACAACCTCCGCCGCTGGGTCCGCCAGGCCCGCGACATGGCCAACCAGGCCAAGGGCGACCTGCGCGAGCAGGTGGGCGACGACGTGGACCTCGACTGGCGCAAGTGGGACCCCCGCCAGTACAACCCGCGCCGCATCGTCCGCGAGGCGCTCATGGAGGACTACCAGCCCCTGGTCGACGAGCTGAACCCGCTCAAGGACCCGACCTCCACGCCGGCCGGCGAGACCACCGGGGTGGCCAGCTCCACCGGTGCCGTCGAGCAGCGCGGTGGAGCTCCCACGCCCCGCTGGGGCAACCCGCACACCTACGACCCGCTGGTGCCCACCCCCTTCGACCCCGACGCCACCTGAGGCGCCGCCCGGCCGCGCACCGCGGGGTGGCCACGCGCAGAGGGCCCGGGACGCACGCAGCGTCCCGG
>NZ_KV824486.1:0-606 GCF_001816045.1 Kytococcus sp. HMSC28H12 | reverse complement strand
CCACGAGCAGCCCCACCACGGGGGAGGGCACGGCCAGCAGGGCAGCGGCGACGAGGCCCGTGGCCAGGGCGCCCACCGTCGGCACCCACCAGCGGACGGTGGCCATCACCACGTCGTCGAGGTCGGCCACCACCCCGGTGAGCACCCGGGCGCGGCCACGCTGGCCCAGGCGGGCGGGGGTGAGCGGCACGAGGCGGCGGTAGGTCTCCGCGCGGCGGCCCACCAGCTGGTCCAAGGCCACGTCGTGGCTGTCCAGGCGCTCGGCGTAGCGCAGCACCGGCCGGGCGATGCCGAAGGTGCGCACCCCCACGATGGCCACCATGAGCAGCAGGACGATCGGCTGCTCCCAGGCCCGCACGATGAGCCAGCCGGACGTGGCCGTCAGGGCGACGCCCGCCATCGAGGACAGGGCCCCCACGAGGGCGGCGCGCCACAGCTGCGGCGTCGGCCGCACGATGCGGGGCCGGCCGGGGGGTGTGGACGGGCCGGCCTGCGCGCCCGGCGTGGCCTGCGCGCCCGCATATGTCCGGTTCTGGTCCAGAGGTCCGGGCCGGGAGGCGTACCTCTGGACCGCAGACGGATCTCTGCGCGGGGCGGGCTGGGGCG
>NZ_KV824485.1:0-1745 GCF_001816045.1 Kytococcus sp. HMSC28H12 | reverse complement strand
CTCGTCGCGGCGGGTGCCGCCCCGGCCGACCCCACCCCCTCCGACCCGATGGGAGGAACCAGCCGATGACGGACCTCTTCAGCCCGCAGTTCGGCGAGTTCGGCGGCGCCTACGTGCCCGAGGCGCTCACCGCGGCCCTCACCGAGCTCGACGCCGAGTTCGAGCACGCTCTGGCCGACCCGGAGTTCGTGGCCCAGCTGCACGGCCTGCACGCCACCTACACCGGCCGCCCGAGCCCGCTCACCGAGGCCCGCCGCCTGTCCGCCCACGTGGGGGGCGCGCGGATCTTCCTCAAGCGCGAGGACCTCAACCACACCGGCTCGCACAAGATCAACAATGTGCTCGGCCAGGTGCTGCTCGCCGAGCGGATGGGCAAGACGCGCGTCATCGCCGAGACCGGCGCCGGCCAGCACGGCGTGGCCACCGCCACGGCCGCGGCCCTCCTCGGCCTGGAGTGCGTGGTCTACATGGGTGCCGTGGACACCCGCCGCCAGGCCCTCAACGTCGCCCGCATGCAGCTGCTGGGCGCCGAGGTGGTGGCCGTCGAGCACGGCTCGGCCACGCTCAAGGACGCCATCAACGAGGCCATGCGCGACTGGGTCGCCAGCGTGGACACCACCCACTACGTGCTGGGCACCGTCACCGGCCCGCACCCCTTCCCGACGATGGTGCGCCGCTTCCACGAGGTGATCGGCGCCGAGGCCCGCGAGCAGGTCCTCGCTGCGGTCGGGCGCCTGCCGGACGTGGCCGTCGCCTGCGTGGGCGGCGGCTCCAACGCCATCGGCCTGTTCTCCGGTTTCCTCGACGACACCGAGGTGGAGCTCGTCGGCTGCGAGGCCGGCGGCGACGGGGTGGACACCGGCCGGCACGCGGCGCGCTTCGCCACGGGCCGCCCCGGCGTGCTCCATGGCGCCGCCACCTACGTGCTCCAGGACGAGGGTGGCCAGACCCTGGAGACCCACTCGGTGAGCGCCGGTCTGGACTACCCGAGTGTCGGCCCGGAGCACAGCCACCTGCACACCACCGGGCGCGCCCGGTACGTGGCCGTGACCGACACCGAGGCGATGGACGCCTTCCGGCTGCTGTGCCGCACCGAGGGGATCATCCCCGCCATCGAGTCCGCGCACGCCGTGGCCGGGGCGGTCGAGGAGGCGCGCCGCCTGGGCCCCGAGGGCGTGGTGCTGGTGAACCTCTCCGGGCGCGGCGACAAGGACGTGGACACCGCGGCCCGCTGGTTCGGGCTCGTGGACGCCGACGGCGAGGCCCACCCCGAGGGCGACGAGGACACCGACGAGAACCCTGCACAGGGGGTCGAGGCATGAGCAACCTGCTGGACGAGCGCTTCGCCGCCTGCCGCGAGGCGGGCCGGGCGGCCTTGGTGGTCTACCTGCCGGTGGGCTTCCCCGACGTGGAGACCTCCCGGGCCGCGATGGTGGCCGCCGTGGAGGCCGGCGCCGACGTCATCGAGATCGGCATCCCGTACACCGACCCGGTCATGGACGGCCCCGTCATCCAGGACGCCGCCGACCGCGCCCTCGAGCAGGGGGCCAGCGTGGACGATGCCCTGGAGTGCGCCCGCGCCGTCGTGGACGCCGGGGGCGTGCCGGTGGTCATGAGCTACTGGAACCCGCTGCTGGCCCGGGGCGTGGAGCGCCTCGCCGGCGAGCTGGCCGGGGCCGGGGTGGCAGGTGTGATCCTGCCGGACCTGCCGCCCGAGGCCGCCGGTGCCTGGCACGCCGCGGCCG
>NZ_KV824484.1:0-4424 GCF_001816045.1 Kytococcus sp. HMSC28H12 | reverse complement strand
GGTGTCTGGCTGCCGGCGGCGGCGAGGCGCTCGCCCAGGTCCTGGCGCGCCGTGAACTGGCTGACCACCACCGAGTGGCCGGCGCGCAGGTGGCAGGCGGCCATGTCGGCCGTGAGTTGCCGGGCCAGGAGGGCGGCCGCCATCGGTCGGCTTCCCACCCGTGGGTCTGGGCCCTCACCGCGTCCACGTCCACGTGTAGGGTCAGCGGGCGCAGCGACGCCAGCTCGGCGGCCACGGTGGTCTTGCCCGGGCCGGGCACCCCGTTGACCACCACGAGGGTGGGCCGCGCGTCGTCCACTCCTCGACGGTACCGCCGGGCGGTCATCTCAGGCCCCGACCAGCCTCCTCGTCGGGCTGGTGTACCGGTGGCCGGAGGGCGTGGTCGTCTCCACCGAGGTCTGCCGCCCGCGGGCGTCCAGCTGTGGGACGGTGTCCCACGCCGGGTGGTTCTTCACCTGGTTGCAGTGCTGGCACAACCCCTGTCCGTTGTCCGGAGTGGTCGGGCCGCCCGCCGCCCACGGCTCCACGTGGTCGGCCTCGCGCACCGGTGCGTCGCACCACGGCGTCCGGCACGTCTCGTCGCGGGCCACCAACAGGTCGCGGTCGGCCCGCGAGAAGGTTCGCCGCCGAGCATCACGGTCCACCAGCGTGCCGGACTCCGGGTCCACGAGCAGCCGCCGGAGCGTGCACCGCTGTGCGCGCCGCACCAGATCCCGTGCCATCGGCGCCGGAATGGGGCCGTGGCCCACCAGGGTCGCCGGGGCGTCGGAGTCGGTCAGCGCCCCCAGCACCGCCTCGCCACCGAACACGGCCCCTGCCGGGACGACCACCTGCAGCTCGACCACAGGTCCGTCGGCGAGCGCCTGCCCGGTCACCCGCTCGGTGAGCACGTCCGCCCGGAGCTGGGCCAGCGACCGCTCGTCCCCCGCGGCGCGCAGTGAGCGGGCGGCCCGGTCCAGGGCGCCCCACACGGCGACCGCCTGTGTGGCCGGCAGCAGGGCCGAGAGCACGGCCATGGTGTCCGGCGTCGGCCGCACCGAGACGTGCCGCTCCTCGCGCTGGCGTGCGATGTGGGCGACGTGCCCCTCGGGGTCCAGTGCGTAGGCTCGGGCCGACACCCGGCGGCGCAACCGACCCACTGAGAGGTCCCCCAGGTGGGGCCCGAACTCGGCGTCGACGACCGCACGCTGCGCCCGCGACAGGAAGACCGTGCCCCGCGCCACGACCTCGGCGTGTCGCCTGCTGCCGTGGCCCTCCAGCATCGCCCGCCGGGTCGTCGGCAGCTCCGCGCGCAGCACCGCCGCCAGTTCCCGGTCCCGGGCACCCTGGTGGGGTGAGGTGCGCCGGGCCAGCCCCACCATCGAAGCGACCGCCCGGTCGGTCACCTCCTGCTCGATGCCGGCTGCCGCGTCATCGCGCCGCTGCCGGGCGGTGAGTGCGGCCACCACGTCCAGCTGCACCGCCGCGACGGTGGTGGCCAGGCGTTCCAGGGCGGCGACGGCGTCCACCAAGGCGCTCGCTGGTGGGTCACCGTCACCCCATCGCTCCCCTGCCGCTCGGACCTGCTCTGCCAGGTCGTCGAACGCTGGCTGGCTCCAGTCGTGGCCGTCGACCACCTGCCCCACCGCTCTCTCCTGCTCCACAACTCCCCCTGCGGGTTGCTCCCGCCGAGCCCCCACGACCCGGCGACCACCGAACACCTTCTCGATGATGGAACAACCGTACGAGATTCCACCGACAACCTCCTCCCCCACGAACGGGCCTGTGGACGACGGGCGCTGCCGTGAGCACCGACACGGGGCACCCACCCCGGCCCTCGCCTCACCGCCCGCGTGACCGACGCCATGTCAGCGCCCCGCCCGGTGTGCGGCACGCTTGCCCCATGACCTCGTGGACCCTGCCCACCGTCCCCGTCTCCGCCGGCGCCCTCATCACCGACGAGGCCGGGCGCCTGCTCATCCTCAAGCCCACCTACAAGTCCGGCTGGACCATCCCCGGCGGGGTCATGGAGGCCGACGGCGAGACCCCCTGGGAGTGCTGCCAGCGCGAGGTCTTCGAGGAGACCGGCCTGCGTGTGGCCAGTGGTCGCCTCGTGGCCGTGGACACGCGGGCCGCCAAGGCCGACGAGCAGCTGGGGATCCGCTTTCTCTTCGACTGCGGTGCCGTCACCGCCGCCGAGGCCGCGGGGATCGTCCTCCAGGAGAGCGAGATCAGCGAGCACCGCTTCGCCCCACTCGTCGAGGCCGAGGCCCTGCTGCGCAAGCGCGTGCGCCGCCGGGTGCGGCGGGCGCTCGCCGGACCGGGTGTGGTCTACCTCGAGGACGGGCGCCCGCCGCTGGGCATCACGCCCTGAGTCAGAGGTCCTGCAGCTCAGATGGCCTCGGGGTCCGGCTGGTGGGTGCCGAAGACGTTGCCGTCCACGTCGCGGAAGGAGCCCTGCCAGGCCATGCCCGCGTACTCGCTCCAGTCCTCGAAGGTCCAGCCCAGGGCGGCCCCGTAGAAGGCACGGGCTGCGGGGACGTCGGTGACGTGGATCTCGAACTGCACGGGGCGGTGCATTGGGTCTCTTGGTGGTGGAGGGACGGGGCCTCTCATCCTGCCCCTGATCAGGCCCCGCGGGAATGCGTGGTCACGTGACGTGCGCCGCACTCCCCTCAGGCCTCGGGCAGCTCCTTGAACGCCTTCTTCGCGGCGCGGTACCAGCCCATGCCCTTCACCGGGTTGCGCCACCGGGGCCTTCATGTCGTCCCCGGCCCTCAGCGTGTCGATGCCGTGCACCGACGCCTCTGAGCATGCCGCACGGTCGCGCTCACCTCCCTCGTCGTCGGCGCTGGCGGGTCTCGTCCACTCGAGGGTGTACCTGAACGCCTCCCGCCGGCGCACCCGGGCGCCGGGGAGGTTCTCGCGGGCGACCGCGCGCACCTCGCGCAGCGAGTGCCGTGGATTCCGCACCGGGAACGGGGGCGGCCCCGCCGGCGCGTGGTTCGCAAGCGGGTGCTTCACCACACCGATGACGGGGTTGCTGATGGCGCACGCGATCTCCCACGCGGTGTCCGTGTGGGACTCCCTGCGGGCCAGCCCCACACACAGAAATCGCCCACCGGGGGCCAGGACGCGACTCACGTGCTGGAGGGTCTCTCGGAGCGGGAGGTGATGGAGCACCGCGACCATGACGACGGCGTCCACCGAGCCGCTCGGGAGGTCCGGGAGCTGGGCAGCCCCTACGAGCACGTTCGTGGCACCCAGTGCCGCCGCCCGTTGCAGGGTGGCCTCCCGCATCGCCGGATCGGTGTCACTGGCGATGACCTGCGCCGACCGGCACGCCAAGGCGACGGCGAGCTCACCTCGCCCGCACCCGATCTCGACGACCGTGGAACTCCCCGAGGGCACGCGCCGCAGGACCCAACCGTGGAAGTGGGCGTTGTGGCTCCAAGGATGGCGGTCGTTGAACCTTGTCAGGGCACGGATGGCCGCCGGCCCGAGGTCACGCATCCTCACGGCCGGCGGGCGGCGAGCACGAGGGCGGCGCCGTGGTCGTGCCCGGCCGGCAGACGCAGGTCGGCCACCGGCTCGAGGCCGGCCTCCCGCACGAGCCGGGAGAGCTCCTCGGGCTGCCAGCGGTGGGTCGTCCAGTCCACCGGCACCCCGTACGCCTCGGTGCGTCGCACGTCCTCGTGGCCGGCGTGGGTGGTCACGAGGAGCATCCCGCCGGGCACCAGCCACCCGGCCGCCCGGGACAGCACCTCCCCCACCGTCGGGCGGGGCAGGTGGAAGAGCGACCACCAGAAGAGCACCCCACCGAGCGACGACGGCTCGACCTCCAGCTCGGTGTGGCCCGCCACCTCGAAGGACAGGTGCGGGTGCCGTCGCCGCGCGTGCTCCACCATCGCCGGGGAGAGGTCCGTGCCGCGCACCTCCAACCCCAGCCCGTCCAGGTAGGCGGTCACCTGGCCGGGGCCGCAGCCGGCGTCCAGCACCGGGCCCAACCGGCGCACCTCTGCGGCGAAGGCGTCGAGGCACCCGCGCAGCCACGGCTGGCGGCGTACGTCGCCCATGCCCACGGACTCCAGCAGGTCCACGTACGCGCCGGCGGCCCGGTCGTAGGACGACCGGATCGCCTCGAGGTCGTGCGGGGAGCTCACGCGCCGGCGAAAACGAACTGGCCGGCGTCCATCACCTTCTGGTTGAACGCCCCGGTGTCGGCCCAGCGGGCGGCCATCTCGTCGGCGCTCTCCCCGGTGTGCGCGGTCTGGCAGGGGCCACCCAGCTGGGCGCAGGTCATGGTCTTCACGGTCGTCTCCTTCTGGACGGGGCGGGCGGTCCGTCGCCCACCACTCTCGAGCCTTGCACCACGTGTCCGCGGCGGGCAACACCGGCCCCGCCGAGCACGCACGAGGGCGCCCCGCACCAGCTGGTGCGGGGCT
>NZ_KV824483.1:0-6827 GCF_001816045.1 Kytococcus sp. HMSC28H12 | reverse complement strand
GGGCCCGTGCGCAGCGCACGGGCCCCCGACGCGGTGCTCAGCTGGTGCTGTAGCCGACGACGTAGCCGACCTTCTCGTCGTGGTCGTCGGTGTACCCGGCGAACTCGTCGCGGATGTCGTTCTCCACGGCGTCGCTCACCACCGCCTTGACCATGAGGTTGAACGTCACGTTGGTGAACGTCCGCGGGGAGTAGTACTTCAGCGGCATCGTGAAGCTCTGGCCCGGGGCGAGGGTGCCGTTGTAGGTGTACATGTACATCTGGCCGGTGCCCCGGGCGGTGCGCCCGGTGCTGGTGCGCACCCAGGTCACGGCCGTGTTGGTGGTCACGGCGCCCAGCTGGTCCGAACCCAAGGGGGCGCTGTCCGAGCCGTAGTCACGCATCTCGAACTCGACGGTGCCGGTCGGGTTCACCGCGTCGCCGGGGCCGACGTTGGTCACGGTGATCGACGGCGGCAGGGCCGCCTGGCGCGTGGCCACGGTGGTGAGGCGGTTGGGGTCGGGCTGCTTCATCTGGTCGAAGAACTCGTAGTTCTTCCAGATGGTGTCGTCCAGCGCGTACTCGAGGGTGTCCCAGTCGAAGTTGGGGTCCTCGACGGTGACCGCCAGGTTGGCGCTCGAGACGCTGGCGGCGAGCGCCGGTGCCGCGGCGGTGGCCACGACGGCCGGAACGCTCCAGAGGGCGGCGCGGGTCGCCACTCGGCGGGTCTGGGTGTTCATCAGGCAAACCTCCCGGCCGCGATGAGGCGGTCCATGCAGCGCTCGGCGAGCGCGGTGATCGTCACGAAGGGGTTGACGCCGATCTTGGCCGGGATGAGCGAGCCGTCGATGGCGAAGAGGCCGGGGGCTCCCTTGACCTCACCGTTGAGGTCGGTGGCCTCGCCCAGGACCATCCCGCCCAGCGGGTGGTACGTGAAGTAGTCCGTGAAGATCTTGCCCTTCTCGAACAGGTCGGTGGCGTAGGTGGTGCCGTTGGCGGCATTGACCTTGTCGAACACGGCGCGGGCCGCGGCCACGGACGGGGCGTGCTTGGTGGTGTTCCAGTCGAGGCTCACGGAGCCGTCGGCGTTGGGGGAGAACGACCCGTAGTTGGGGTTGTTCGTGATGGCCAGGTAGAGCGCGCGGTCGATCTCGATGCCGGCCGGCAGCGGCGCGATCTCGGCGAACACCGAGGCGGTGGTGTTGTCCCACGCCTTGACGCCCATGGTCGGGATGCCGGACTGGAAGCGACCGGCGCCGCGGGCGTTGATGGCCAGCATGGTGTTGCCGTTGGGGCCCCACTTCTGGCCCACCGCGCTGTTGAGGCCGGGGATGTCGCCGCGGTACTTGGACTGCACCATGAGCTTGGAGGTGCCGACGGAACCGGCGGCCAGCACGACGCGGTCGTAGACGGCCTGGCGCTCGCTCTGCACGACGCCGTCGAAGTTGATGGTCTTGAGGTCCAGCAGCCAGGTGCCGTCGGCCTGCTGGCGGATGCGCGTGGTCTCGGTGAGGGTCACCAGATTGACCAGGCCGGTGGCCAGGGCGCGCTTGATGTAGGTCTTGGCCAGCGACTTCTTGCCGTGGTTGTTGCCGAAGATGACCTCCTGGGCGAGGGCGGAACGCTCCTCCTCCTGGTAGGACTCACGGCGCATGTAGTCCCAGTCGTAGACGTTGGGCACCGGCACGGACGAGAGACCGGCCTTCTTGGCGGCCCGCACGCCGTTGCGGGTGAACTGGTACCACGGCGAGTAGGCGATCATGTCGCCCTCGGGCTTGAACACGCCCAGGTTGGCGTTGGCGCGCGGGAAGTACGTGCCGTACATCTCCGCGGCGTCCACCTGCGGCAGCACCATCTCGAAGAAGCTGCGGTCCGGGGTCACGGCCATGCCGCCGTTGGCGAGCGAGCCACCACCCACGCCGCGGCCCACGTACACCTTCATGTTGGCGAAGCGCTCGAGGCCCAGGACGCCGGCGCCGGCGTCGATGTCCTTGTTGACGATGTCGAGCCCGAAGAGGGTGGAGAAGGGCAGGTCGGTGCGGGTCTCGAACCACATCGACCGGGAGGTCGGCTCGGTCATCGACGTGAACGTCTTGCCGTTGAGGCCCGGGCCCATGTTCTCCCAGTCGCACCCCATCTCGATGAGGTCGACGGGGATGCCGCGCGAGGTGAGCGCGAGGGCGGCGACGGCGCCGCCGTACCCGGACCCGATGATGGCGATGCGGCGGTTCCCGGCGGCCTGCGCGGGGGCGCCGGTGGCTGAGGCGACGGCCACGGCAGCAGCGGATGCCGTGGCTCCCCTCAGCATCGTCCTGCGGCTTGTCTGCATGTGTACTCCCTGGGGGAACGCGTGTGAGTGCGGGACTGTTCGCCGTCCCGCCATGCGCATCCTCCCGCAGGTTGAGGCCCCCCATTTTTCCTGAAGGGTGAAAAGGCCGTCCCGGATGGCGACGACCATCGGCCAGAGGAGTGAAATCCTCGGCAGGGGCTCACTCACGGCCGCGGAGAAAGGCCGGATGAGAGATAGGTCACAGGGCGGTTCCGCGGGGGAGTCGCGCCTCGTGTGGTGTGGCATCCCCAACGGGATTCGAACCCGCGTTACCGGCGTGAAAGGCCGGGGTCCTAGGCCGCTAGACGATGGGGACCCGCCGGCGCGGCGGTCGTCCGCCCGCTCCGGCGCGCACAGTGTACGCAGTCACAGTCGCGCGGCCGCCCACTCCTTGACCTGCGTGGCCGGCCACGTGGTGACGATCCGCTCCGGAGGGATGCCGGCGTCGGCGGCCCGCTGCGCGCCGAACGCGAGTAGGTCCAGCTGGCCGGGTGCGTGGGCGTCGCTGTCGATGCTGAACAGGCAGCCGGCCTCCAGGGCCAGGGCGATGAGCTCGTCGGGCGGGTCCTGTCGCTCGGGACGGGCGTTGAGCTCCACGGCCACGCACTCCTGGGCACAGGCCGCGAACACCGCCTCGGCGTCGAACTCGCTCGGTGGACGGGTGCCGCGGCCGCCCGTCACCAGGCGGCCGGTGCAGTGCCCCAGCACCGACGTGAGCGGGTTGCGCACCGCGGCCAGCATGCGGGGCGTCATCTCGGCCGACGGCATGCGGAGCTTCGAGTGCACGCTCGCCACCCGGACGTCCAGGGTCGCCAGCAGGTCCTCGCGCTGGTCGAGCGTGCCGTCGTCCAGCACGTCCACCTCGATGCCGTGGAGCAGCTCGAGCGACCGCCCCTCGTCGGCCAGCTGCTGCCGGACCTGCGCCACCGTGTCGCGCTGGGCCACCAACCGCTCGGCCGACAGGCCGTTGGCCACCCGCAGCCGCGGGGAGTGGTCGGTGACGGCCAGGTAGTCCCGCCCCAGCGCGTCGGCGGCACGGGCCATCTCCAGCAGGGGGGACCCGCCGTCGCTGTCGCTGGTGTGGCTGTGCAGGTCCCCGGCGAGCAGTCCGAGGAGCTCGCGGCCGGCGGGCGTCATCTCGAGCAGCGGTCCCCCGTGCTCCTCGCGTGCTGCGGCGAGCTTGGTGGGCACCTCGCCCGCCACGGCCTCGCGCACCACGGCGGCGGTGGAGGAACCGATGCCGCGCAGCTCCTGCCAGCTGTCGGCCTCCGTGTGGCGGGCGAACTCCTCCTCGGAGAGGCCCTCCACCACCGTCACGGCGTTGCGGTAGGCCTCGATGCGGCGGGAGGACTGCTGGGCCCGCTCGTTGAGGAAGGCCACCTCGCGCAGGCAGGCCAGGGCCCGGGCGCGGGGCGCGGTGGGGAGGTCGGGGGGAGGGCTGCTCACCGCATCGAGCCTAGCCCTGCGTGGTCCGGGGCAGGCCGTGCGGATCGAGCTGCGGGGGCGCAGGATGGGCCCATGGAGAACCTGCACGAGGTGCCCGGGCCCGCACTGACCGCCGACCAGCTGCACAGGCTGTTGCGGCTGCGGGTGGACGTGTTCGTGGTGGAGCAGGAGTGCCCCTACGCGGAGGTGGACGGCCGGGACCTGCTGCCCACCACGACCCACGTCTGGGTGGAGGACGGGGGCGAGATCGCCTCGACGCTGCGCCTGCTCGACGCGGGCGGCCCCGACGGTGCCCTCCTCGTCGGGCGGGTGGTCACTGCGGCGCCGCACCGGGGGGCCGGGCTGGCGGCCCGCCTCATGGAGCGGGTGCTCGACGCCCACGGCCACCGTCGCCTGGAGCTCGAGGCCCAGGCGCACCTGGCGGGCTGGTACGAGCGCTTCGGCTTCGTCCGCGCGGGGGCGGACCTCGGCCTGGACGGCATCATCCACACGCCCATGGTGCGGGTGCCGGGTGGGGCGGCATGATGGGCAGGGAACCGTCCCCGAGCAGTGAGGAGACCGCCATGGCGGACCTGAGCGACCACGGCCCGAAGCCGTACACGGTCAACATTGAGGAGGCCACCCTGGCCAACGAGAACTTCCGCGCCACCCTGTGGACCGGCGAGTACCTGCAGATGACGGTCATGACCATCCCCGTGGGTGGCGAGGTCGGCCTGGAGATGCACGCCGACCACGACCAGTTCCTCCGCATCGAGCAGGGCACGGCCCGCGTGCAGATGGGGCCGGCCGAGGACGACCTCTCCTACGACGAGACCGTCGGGGACGACTGGGTGGCCCTGGTGCCGGCCGGCCAGTGGCACAACATCACCAACACCGGTGACGAGCCGCTCAAGCTGTACTCCCTGTACGGCCCGCCGGACCACGTCAAGGGCACCGTCCACGCGACCAAGGAGGACGCGGAGAACGACCCCAACGAGCAGCACTGAGCGCGGCTGCACGAGCGCGACGAGGCCCCCACGCCGGACGGTGCGGGGGCCTCGTGCGTGCGCTGACGGTGGGCCCCGTGGGACTCGAACCCACAACCTACGGATTAAAAGTCCGCAGCTCTGACCATTGAGCTAGAGGCCCTCCCGCCGGCGACCGCCCGCGGGACCGCGTGAGTCTATCCGCGGGGTTCCGCCTGCCTGTGGACACCGTGGTGAGGCTGTCGGTGGGTGCTGTCAGGGTGGCCCCATGACCAGCAGCATCCAGGACCGCGCGCTCGAGGCGCTCCGCCGCCTCGTCGGACGTGAGGACGCCACCTTCCGCGACGGCCAGCTCGATGCCGTGCGGGCACTCGTGGAGGACCGGTCGCGCGTGCTCGTCGTGCAACGCACCGGGTGGGGCAAGTCGGCCGTCTACTTCGTGGGCACGGCGCTGCGCCGCGCCGAGGGGGCCGGCCCCACCGTCATCGTCTCGCCGCTGCTGGCCCTCATGCGCGACCAGGTCGCCGCGGCCGAGCGGGCCGGGGTGCGCGCGGTGACCATGAACTCCGCCAACGCCACGGAGTGGGACGAGGTGCGTGCCGCCCTGGCGGCCGACGAGGTGGACGTGCTGCTCGTGAGCCCGGAGCGGCTCAACAACCCGCGCTTCCGCGAGGAGCAGCTGCCCGAGCTCTCGCGCCGGTGCGGCCTGCTCGTGGTCGACGAGGCCCACTGCATCAGCGACTGGGGGCACGACTTCCGTCCCGACTACCGGCGCATCCGCACCCTGCTGGCCGAGCTGCCCGGCGACACCCCCGTGCTGGCGACCACGGCCACGGCCAATGAACGGGTCGTCGCCGACGTGGTGGAGCAGCTCACCGTCGGCCCTGGTGGCACCGCCCACCCGGTGACCACCATCCGGGGCGGGCTGGCCCGTGACTCACTGCGGCTGGGGGTCCTCCTCGGCCCGGGAGGGCACCCGCTCTCCCCGGAGCAGCGGCTGGCGTGGATGGTGGCGCACCTCGACGAGCTGCCCGGCTCCGGCATCGTGTACTGCCTCACGGTCTCGGCGGCGGAGGACGTGACGGCGGCGCTCGCCCGGGCCGGCCACCGGGTGGCCGCGTACACGGGACGCACCGACTCCGACGACCGCGCGCGGCTCGAGGCGGCGCTCAAGGACGACGAGGTCAAGGCGCTCGTGGCCACCTCGGCCCTGGGCATGGGCTTCGACAAGCCGGACCTGGGCTTCGTCGTGCACCTGGGGGCGCCGAGCTCGCCGGTGGCCTACTACCAGCAGGTCGGTCGTGCCGGTCGCGCCACGGAACGGGCCGACGTGGTGCTGCTGCCGGGCACCGAGGACCCTGACATCTGGCGCTACTTCGCCACCGTCTCCATGCCGCGCCAGGAGCAGGCCGATGCCGTGCTGACCGCCCTGGCGCAGGCCGGTCGCCCCCTCTCCACCCCGGCCCTGGAGACGCTCGTGGACGTGCGCCGCACCAGGCTGGAGCTGCTGCTCAAGGTGCTCGACGTCGACGGGGCGGTCACCAAGGTGCCCGGTGGCTGGACCACCACCGGCGAGCCGTGGGCCTACGACGCCCAGCGCTACGGCCGGGTGGCCGAGGCGCGGGAGCGCGAGGCGGCCCTGATGCGCGAGTACCAGACCACCACCGGGTGCCGCATGCAGTTCCTGCAGCGCACCCTCGACGACGCCACCGCCGAGCCGTGCGGACGGTGCGACACCTGCGCGGGCCCGTGGTTCCCCACCGACGTCCCCGAGGAGGCCGTGGAGGCCGCTCGCGGGGCCCTGGGAGCCAGCGGCGTGGTCCTGGAGCCGCGGGCCCAGTGGCCCTCCGGGATGGATCGCCTCGGGGTGCCGGCCAAGGGGCGCATCCCGGCCGACGAGCAGCTCGAGCCGGGGCGCGCGCTGGCCCGTCTCAGCGACCTCGGGTGGGGGCAGCGTCTGCGCACGGTGCTCGCCGAGGACCAGCCGGTGCCGGACGACCTGGTGCGCGCGGTGGTGCTGTTGCTCGCCGACTGGGGCTGGGCAGAGCGACCGGTCGGCGTGGTGGCCGTGCCGTCCCGCCGCCGCCCGCAGCTGGTGGGCTCGCTCGC
>NZ_KV824482.1:0-6496 GCF_001816045.1 Kytococcus sp. HMSC28H12 | reverse complement strand
GACATGGTCTTGGACTCGATCTGGCGGATGCGCTCACGGGTCACGCCGTAGACGCGGCCGATCTCGTCGAGCGTCTTGGGCTGGCCGTCCGCGAGGCCGAAGCGCATCGAGACCACGCCGGCCTCGCGCTCGGAGAGCGTGTCGAGCACCGAGTGCAGCTGCTCCTGCAGCAGGGTGAAGGACACCGCGTCGGAGGGCACCACGGCCTCGGAGTCCTCGATGAGGTCACCGAACTCGGAGTCACCGTCCTCGCCCAGCGGGGTGTGCAGCGAGATCGGCTCGCGGCCGTACTTCTGCACCTCCACGACCTTCTCCGGGGTCATGTCGAGCTCCTTGGCGAGCTCCTCCGGGGTGGGCTCGCGGCCCAGGTCCTGCAGCATCTGGCGCTGCACGCGGGCCAGCTTGTTGATGACCTCCACCATGTGCACCGGGATGCGGATGGTGCGGGCCTGGTCGGCCATGGCGCGGGTGATGGCCTGACGGATCCACCACGTGGCGTAGGTGGAGAACTTGTAGCCCTTGGTGTAGTCGAACTTCTCGACGGCGCGGATGAGGCCCAGGTTGCCCTCCTGGATGAGGTCCAGGAAGAGCATGCCGCGGCCGGTGTAGCGCTTGGCCAAGGAGACCACGAGGCGCAGGTTGGCCTCGAGCAGGTGGTTCTTGGCGTTCTTGCCGTCCGAGGCGATCCACCACAGCTCGCGCTTGAGCTTGGCGTCGATCTTCTCGTCGGAGTTCAGGCGCTGCTCGGCGAACAGGCCGGCCTCGATGCGCTTGGCGAGGTCCACCTCCTGCTCGGCGTTGAGCAGGGCGACCTTGCCGATCTGCTTGAGGTAGTCCTTCACGGCGTCGGCGGTGGCGCCGGCGGTGACCACCTGCTGGGCCGGGGCGTCGGCCTCGTCGTCGGCACGCAGCACGAAGCCACGGGACTCCGACTCGTCGTCGGCGGTGGCCTTCTGCGGCGCGGCCTGCGAGGTCTCGCCGGCCACCAGCTCGTTGGTGTCCCTGCCCTCGGCGGCGGCCTTCTCCTCGGCCTCGTCCTCGGCGGCGATCTCGTCGAGCTCCGGGGCGTCCGCCGAGGCGTTGCGGGCGGTCGTCTTCGCCTTGGCCGTGGTCTTCTTGGCCGGGCCCTTGGCCGTGGTCTTCTTGGCCGTGGAGGTCTTGGCCGCGGCGGTGGCCTTGCGGGTGGTGGTGGCCTTCGCGGTGGTCGACTTCGCGGTGGTGGAGGTGCCGGTGGTGCTCTTGGCCGTCGTGCTCTTGGCCGTCGTGGTCTTCGCGGCAGTCGTCTTGGCGGTGGAGCTCTTGGCGGTCGACTTCGCGGTGGTGGACTTGGCCGCGGTCGTCCGCGTGGTGGTGGTGCTGGCCTTGGGGGTGCGCTTGGTGGTGCTCTTGGCGCGCGTGGTGCGGGGCTTCACACCACGCTGCTGCTGGGCCAGCTCGGCGGCCATCTCCTGGTCGAAGTGCAGCTCCACGCCCTGGGAACGCAGGTTCTTCATGAACCGCTGCGCCTGGGTGGCCGTGAGGTCGGCGCCCTCGATGGCCTCCTTGACCTTGTTGGTGGCCACCTTGCCGTCGGCGACGGCCTTCTCGACGAACTCGGCGAGGCCCGGCTTGTCGATCATCTGCTTGCCCAGGACCGCGGTCACGGGCTCGCTGACGGCGGGGGTCTCGGTGGTCGCCTCGGCGGCGGGGTCGGACGCGGGAGCAGTCACGGAGCAGGGTCCTTCCTGGTGACACGGGCACGGCGAACCACCGGGCACGAGATCATGGGGATTCACGGACCGCCCCGAGTGGGCGACCGTCCGGCGACCCGAGGAGACCGACGGACCGGCGACGTGGTGCGACCACCGGTGAGCGGATCGGCCTCGCGGCCTGATGGAACACCCCCATTATAAAAAACCACCCCGCGCCCTGTCGCGCGGGGTGGCCCCGGGGGCGGCCACGGGGCCCTCCCGGCGACGTCACGTGGGCCGGCTCAGACGGCCTTCACCGCGATGACGGGGCACGGCGCCTCGAGCAGGATGCGCTGGGCGTTGGAGCCCAGCAGCAGCTTGCCCACCGGCGTGCGACGACGCAGCCCGATGACGATGACGGCCGGCTTGCCGTTGGTCTCGGCCTGCTCGGCCACCTCGACGAGGTCCTCCGCGGGGTCGTTGCCACGGTCGAAGTCTAGGCGCTCCAGCGGCACCCCCGCCTCGGCCAGGGCGGACTCGGCGTTCTCCAGCTCGCGGACGAACGCACGGGTGGAGTCCGCACCGCTGCCCTTGCCGGTGCGCGCGGAGTGCACCACCTGCAGGGGCTCCGAGCGGCGGATCGCCTCGTCGACGCCGAAGCGGAGCGCCGCACGCCCCTCGTCCGAGGCGATGTAACCAACGATGACTGCCATGCTCTGGGCCTCCTGTGGGTGGGTGAGTGGGCCCCAGCCTAGAGCCCGGCGACCCGCGCCGCACCGGGCCCCGCGGGACAGGCCGCGACACCCCCGTCCAGGGGGATGCCGTGGTGCACCAGCCGCAGCAGAAGCCCCGCCAGCGTGTGCCCCGGCTCGGCGTCCAGCGCCCGCTCCAGCAGGAAGCGGGCCACCACCCCGTCCCCGTTCCACCACGCCCACAGCCCGGCCGTGCACAGCAGCGGCCCCGCACAGGTGGAGGGCACCCGGGTGGCCAGCCGGCGCAGGTTCCCCGTGAGCGGCCACGCGGTCCACCGCATCGGGTGGTGGTGCTCGGCGGGGTCCCCGAGGGCCTTCTCCACCGCGGCCCAGGCGGAGGCGTCGAGCACGTCACGGGGCACGTCCCCGGGCGTCAGCCAGGCCACCAGGGCGTCGCGCACGTCCACCTGCCGCACCGCCCACAGGGCCGCCGCCACCTCCTCGTCGGTGAGCTCGGCCCCCTCCTCCCCCACCAACCGGGCCCACTGCGCCAGCGCCTCGCGCCGCAGCCGGGCCCGTCCCTTGCGGCCGGCCCACCGCTCGCGGGCCGCGTGGAGCGCCTCGGGGGTGAGCTCGTCCTCCTCGGACTGCACCCAGGGCAGCAGCAGCTCCTCGGCCGAGGCGTGCACCATCGCCCCGTCGGCGATGAGCGCGGTGGCCGCGGCGGACTCGTGGAGGCTGGGCACGGGGCGCGGCTCCCCGCAGAACGGGTCGTCGCAGGGGCACTCCGGCCGCCACCAGGAGCCCTCGCAAACCAGGGCCGCGCCCAGCACGTCCACGCCGGCCTCGAGGAACCAGTCCTCCGCCCGTGCCACCAGTCCCCCGACGTACTCCTCGTCCATCGGGTCCGACAGGTAGCCGATGACGGTGAGTCGGTCGAGACCGGCGCGCACGAGGGCCGGCAGCACCAGGGCCACGAGGTCCTCGGCGTCGGCGGCGGGGTCGCCCCACGCCTCGCGCGGCGGCAGGGCGATGCGTTGCAGTGCCACCCTGCCGGTGGGGGTCGGGCACACCAGCACCACCGCGTCGGTGGGGGTGAAGCCGGCCAGCAGCGGCACCACGGTGAGCAGGTCGGGCAGGTCTCGGACTCTGGGGATCGTCGTCATGCCCCCATGCCACCGGCCCCGGACCCGCTCGGGGACGGGTCCGGGGCCGGGGCTGTGGACGAGCAGAGCCTGCCCGAGGCCCTCCTCAGGCGCCCTGCTGCGGGAACTCCTCGCGCGCGTGGTCGATGATGCGGTTGAACATGTACACGTCCAGCCCGGCACCGATGACGCCGCCGGCCAGCGGGATCGCCTTGCCCAGGCGGGCCAGCACCTTCTCGCCGGTCTGCGCGAGCAGGCGGAAGCCCACGGCCTTGTTGACCACCGTGAGCACCGGGGCCGGCAGCTGGCGGCTGGCCAGCGAGGCCAGGCGGCCACCGGAGACCAGGGTGCCGGGGATGCCGGCGGAGGTCAGGATGTCGCGGGCGTCGGCGCCCACCAGGGTGAGCAGCACCGCCGAGCGCAGCTCGGGCTGCTGCACGTCGTGGCCGCGCAGGTGCGCGATGGCCGCCACCGCCCGGGTGGTGAGCAGGTAGAACTCCACCACGTTGGCCGGCAGCGCCACCGGCATCGTGATGAGGCCACCGAGACCGGTGACGAAACCACCACCGGCGATCTTCTTGAAGTGCGAGGAGGCGATGATCTTCTCGGCCTTCGCGCGGTCGCCGCCGGCGGCCACGAGCGCCTTCTCGGCCACCTTCTGGGCGCCCTCCACCGGTCCCACGCCGTCGATGCCCACCTTCAGCAGGCGGTCGGCCAGAGCGTTGGCGGCCTTGTCCACCATGCCGGGGTCCTCGGTCCGGGCGGCCGCGGAAGCGCGTCGCTCCATCTCCTTGTCCTTGCTGCTCTGGCGCGAGAAAAGTCCCATGGCTCCTCCTGAGGTGGGGGACGGCGGTCCGGTGCTCGAATCTAGCCGACGGGTCAGCGCCACGAGGTGGAACCGCCGGCGCTCGGGGGGTGACCCTCGTCGCCGTCGGGCTCCTCCGGGTCGCCCTCGCCGCGGGCGTCGTCGGCGCGGGGGCCGCGGTCGGATGCCCCCTTGTCGGTGGGCTCGTCGTCGCCGGGCTCGTTGGGGGCGTCCTTCATCGTGGCGCCGGAGGCCAGCCACTCCTCGAGGTCCGAGGCGATCTCGTCCGGGCTGGGCAGCTTGGCCACGTCGTGCGCGGTGAGGCTGCGACGCTGCTGGGAGCCCATGAACTCGTCGAACTGCTGCTCCATGGTGCGCACCACCTCGAGCGCCTCGGGGTTCTGCTCCACCAGCTCGTCGAGTTCACGTCGGTTCACCGCCGCGCGCTCCTCCAGGCCGTCCATCGGTACCTGGATGCCGGTGGACTCCGAGAGCGCGTGCAGCGCCGCCACGGTGCCGTCGAGCATCTCCCGGTCGGCCAGGTAGCCCGGCACGTGCACCGCGAAACCGATGGTGTCGAAGCCCTCCTCACCGAAGCGCAGGTGGGCCAGGCCGTCCACGCTGCCGGGCACCTGCATGGTGCCGAAGACCGACGCGTGGTCGGCGATGAGGCGCTCGTCCGAGGCGTAGGCGGTCAGGCCCGTGGGGCGGGTGTGGGGCACCTGCATCGGCGCGCCGTGGGCCGAGACCAGGGTGCGCACGCCGAACTCGCGGGCCAGCACCTGCAGCGCGGCGATGAAGCGCTCCCACTGGTAGTCCGGCTCGGGGCCGTTGACCAGCAGGAAGTGCCGGCCGGCCGGGTCGGTCACCCGGTGCACCACGAGCGTGGGCGCCGCCACCGAGATGTACCGGTCGCGCTGGAAGGTCAGCAGCGGGCGGCGCGCCCGGTAGTCCAGCAGGGCGTCCACGTCGAAGGTGGCCACCACGCGCGACTCCATGGTGGCCAGCACGTGGGCCACGGCGTTCTTCTCCACGTCCCCGGCGTCCACCAGTCCCCCGGTGGCCAGCCACATCACGTCGGTGCGCACCGAGCGCGGGTCGATGTCGGTGGGGTCCTCGATCCGGAACAGTGCGGTGGGGTCCTGCACGCGGGGCCTCCCTGGGTCCGTGGTCCTGCGGCCGCCGTCGCGGCGGGGCTCGCGGGCCCCGGGGGGTCACCGGGGCCGTGTGGGGTCAACGCCGCTGGCCGCGGCTCTGTTCCAGCGCCACCTCCACGGCGTCCATGGCCGCGTAGATGCGCTTCTCGCTCACCGCGTGCGCGGTGCCCAGCTGCTGGGCGAACAGGCTGACGCGCAGTTCCTCGGTCATCCACCGCAGGGCCCGCACGTCGGGTCGCAGGCGCTCGATGGCGTCCAGCCCGGCCAACAGGTCGCGCCGCTCGCGCTCCACGGTGTCCACCACGGCCTGTCGGTCGGCGTCGCGGGCGAGGTCGGTGGGCGCCTTGGTGGCGCGCACCTCCATCGCCCGCAGGTAGCGGGGCAGGTGACGCACCTGGGCGTACCCGGCCTCGGTGAGGAAGCCCGGGTGCACCAGACCCTTGAGCTGAGCGGTGAGGTCCGCGGCCAGCGGGGCCAGCCGGGGCGCAGTCATGCCCTCCACGGCGCGCTGCACCGCGGGGACGGCGGCGATGACGGGCCCGGCCGCCGCCACCATCTCCAGGATGCGGGGGGCGGCCTGCTGCTTTGCGGTGGCCAGCAGCTCGGCGAAGGCGGCCTCGTCGCGCACCGT
This sequence comes from Kytococcus sp. HMSC28H12, assembly GCF_001816045.1. NCBI lineage: Bacteria > Bacillati > Actinomycetota > Actinomycetes > Micrococcales > Kytococcaceae > Kytococcus > Kytococcus sp. HMSC28H12. The sequence goes on along the minus strand of NZ_KV824482.1, from coordinate 396 downwards.
GCCGGCGGTGGCCAGGCGCTCGGCGATGACCGAGTCCACGGCGGCGGCCAGTGCGTCGTCGAGCACCGCCTGGGTGGACCCGTGCGGGGCGGCGCCCAGAGCCAGCTTGGTCTGGTTGTCGACGCTGCGCAGGATGCGGTTCCACGGCGGGGTGAACCCGGCCAGCACGAGGCGGCGCAGGCCCAGTGCGTGCTCGTGCGCGGCCTGCCGCGGGTCGGCGAAGACCTGCACCCCGGCGGTGGTGCCCTCGTCCACGAGGGCCGGCCAGCCCTGCACGGCGCCGTCGTCGAAGTGGTCGGGCAGCTCGCCGATGCTCCAGCTCGTCAGGCCCGATGCGGTGAGCCCGGCGGCGGCGCCGGAGACGGCCTGCTGCAGCGACCCGGCCAGCTGGGCCTG
>NZ_KV824481.1:0-512 GCF_001816045.1 Kytococcus sp. HMSC28H12 | reverse complement strand
GTGGGCCGCGGCGGCCAGCCCCCGCTCGCGGTCCACCAGCAGCACCGGCGTGCAGTCGGCCACGACCACCATCGCCGCCCCCGGCTCGATGCCGGCGGCCAGGCGCCCCGCGGCGTCCACCACGAGTCCGTCGGACTCCGGCAGCACGTGCGACCCGGCCGGCACGTGGGCGGTGGACTCGGCGTCCACCACGCGCACCCGCGCCCCGTGCACCTGGTGCATCCAGTGCAGGTCCTCCAGCCCCACGCCCAGGCCGCGGGCCACCGAGCGGCGGTGGGCGGTGACGCGTCCGGCGTCGTCGCCCACGTGGTCACCGAGGTTGAACCCGGCCATCGCGCCCTCGCCCGGGAAGTGGTCCACCGCGCGGCGGGTGAACAGCCACTCCACCCCCCACAGGTCGTCGGCCGGGGGCAGCGACTCCTGCCACCACACGGGGGCCGGCGCCAGGGGTGCCGGGCGGGCCGGGCTGCGGAACGCGGTCACGGCGTCTCCTTCTCGGGGGGCGGCTGGGG
>NZ_KV824480.1:0-10881 GCF_001816045.1 Kytococcus sp. HMSC28H12 | reverse complement strand
CACAGGATCCCGATAACGATTCCCCCAAGACACGTCGACGGCCCACGCGCGCCACGTGTCCACAGGTGCACCCCTTCCACTCCCACCACCAGCCACTCGTCCACATGTTTGATCACTGTTGCACCTTGCTTGGATCATCTGTACGATGATGACTGTCGTCGAGGTGGACCAGACACGAAGGGAGGGGACATGGCCACACCGATCGAACTCGCAGGGCCCGCGCCCCTCGAAGCGCTCGAAGCCGCCTTCGAGGCAGCCCGCACCGCGGACGAGGCCGTGATGCGGGCCCTGGCAGAACTGGGCACCACCGGGGTGGATCTCGAACGCGCGCAGCTCGCCTGGGTGGTGGAGCAGAGCACCGTGCTGGCGAACCGCGGCGACCGCATCCGCACGCGCAGCATGGACGTGGTGCGCGGAGCGCGAGAGTCCGGACGGTCGGTGCACACCGACGACGGCCAGTTCGCCGGGCGCGCGGCCCAGAGGGACGCGCGCGACGCGAGTCGCGACCGCAAGCTCGCACACGCCCTCGGCAACGCGATGCCGGGTGGCCCGCTGCCCCACCCGGGTGCCGGCCTCGTGCCGGTCCAGAGCCCTGGTGTCCACGGGGCGGGCGCGACCCCGGACCGCTCCGCCGCGGTGCCCGGGCCAACGGATGCTGCACCCGCTGCGCGCTACCCACTGCTCGCGGACGCCTTCGACCAGGGACTGCTCAGCCACCGTCACGCCGTGATCGTGGTGGACGCACTCGACGGGCTCCCCGAAGGAACGCCCGAGGCTGACATGGCTCGTCTGGAGGCGCACCTCGTGGCCCTGGCCCAGCGCCGGTCTCCCAGCAGGTTGCGGGTCGAGGCCCGCCGGGCACCGGAGGTGCTGGGGATCGACGTGCGTCGGGTGGACGAGCACGAGAACACACAGGTCCTCGCGGAGGAGACAGCCGCGCTGGACGCCGCGTCGTTCTGGATGAAGGACAACCAGGACGGCACGTGGTTCGGCCAGTTCGTGCTGCCTGAGCTGCAGGCCCACATGCTCAAGAAGGCCCTGGAGTGCCTGGCCTCGCCGCGTCGACGCAACCGCCCCCAGAGCGCTACCGGCGGTGCTGCGACCAGTGCAGCCAGCGGGAGCACCGGGGACGGCGGGTCGCGCCACCGGGAGCTGGAACGACGCAACGAGCAGGGGCGCGCCCTGGCCGAGCTCGTCGACCACCTGCCCACCGACCATCTGGGCACCAAGACCAACGCCATCCTGCTGGTGCGCACGGACCTCGAGACCCTGCGCGGCGAAACCGACCGGGCCGGCGTCACCGAGTCCGGCGCGGTCGTCTCCGCCGAGCAGGTGCGACGGCTGGCCAGCCAAGCCGGGATCGTGCCGGCAGTGATGGGAGGAGCCGGGCAGCTGACCGACCTCGGTCAGCAGCGGCGGTTCTTCAGCGAGGTGCAGCGTTCGGCGTTGGCGTTGAAGTACTCCCACTGCGCGGAGGAGGACTGTGACCGGCCCTTCGCCTGGACGGAGATCCATCACGCCGACCCGTGGGCACCCGTCCGGGGACCGAGCGGGCAGGTGCTCCATCCGGGTGGCGGACCGACGGACCTCGCCAACGGGATCCCGCTGTGCGGCAGACATCACCGGCTGCTGGACGACAGACGACGGACCCACACGATCGAACGGGACGAGCACGGCGTGGCCACGGTGCGCTTCGCGTGGCGGACGGAGGGGTCGACATGGTGAGCCGACGGCTGAGGGAGCGGTGCGCCCAGGCGCCGAGCACCACCACGGCCCGCCACCGGCAGGTGCCGGGGACGGGCCGAGGCGGACGCGAGGATCTCCGGGACGCCATGGGGCGGGATCACCGCCCGGCGCACGCGGGTGCCGCGTCAGACGTGGCGGCGCGTGGTCACCACACGGAAACGGTTGCTCACGAACGCGGCGTCCGCGTAGGCGGCGTTCGCGGCCGGGTTGGCCCCCGTGCCGTGGAAGTCGCTGAACGCGGCCGTCTGGTTCACGAAGATCTGGCCCATGAGGTTCTCGCTCAGGGCCACGCCGGCATCCGCAGCGGCCTCGCGGGAGTCGGCCAGAACGCCCTCGTCCGTGGAGTACACGGCCATGGTCATGGCGCCGTACTCCTGGATGGTGTCGCGCGCGATCTGCAGGGACTGCTCGGTGGACTCGGTGCGGATGACGAAGACCACCGGCCCGAAGCACTCCTGCGTGTAGGCGTCCTGCTTGTCGGCGTCGAGCAGGATGATGCCCGGCGTGCGCACGACCGCGTCGGGGAAGGTGGGGTGCTCGACCTCTCGCGGGGCCAGGACGACCTCGCCGCCGAGGCGATCGGCCAGGCCGGCGAAGTCGTTGGCGCGGGCACGGACGTCGTCGTTGACCGTGGCGCCGAGGATCTCGACGGCCTTGGCGTCCTCCTTGTTGAAGGCCGTGATGGCCTTGCCCAGGGAGGTGGCGAACTCCTCGGCGGTCAGCTCGCCGTCCGGGGTCGCGATGCCGGTGGCCTTGGCGTACACGTTCTGCGGCGCGGTGCACATCTGGCCGGAGTACAGCGAGAACGAGAAGGCCAGGTTGCCGGTGGCTGCGCGCAGGTCGGAGAACGAGTCCACGACGACCGTGTTGATGCCGGCCTTCTCGGTGTAGACGAGCTTGCCCGCCGACGCGGCCTCGGTCTCGAGCCAGTGACCGAAGCCCGGGCCGCCGGTGTAGTCGATGATCCTGACGGCCGGGTCCAGGGCCAGGTCCTTGGCGAGGGTGCCGCCCTGCTCCTCCGGGGCGAGCTGCACCAGGGCCGGGTCGAAGCCGGCCTCGGCCAGCACCTCACGGGCCACCTCCACGGTGATGGCCAGCGGCAGGATCGCCATCGGGTGCGGCTTCACGACCACGGCGTTGCCGGTGGCCAGCGAGGCGAAGATGCCCGGGTAGGCGTTCCAGGTGGGGAAGGTGTTGCAGCCGATGACCAGGCCCACCCCGCGACCGATGACGCGGTAGTCCTTCTGCATGCGGATCGGCTCGCCCTTGGCAGGCTTCTCCCAGACCACCGACTCGGGCACCTTGCGCTGCTCGGCCAGGGCGACCGTCACGGCCTCCAGGGCGCGGTCCAGTGCGTGCGGGCCTCCGGCCTGGAAGGCCATGACGAACGGCTGGCCCGAGGTGTGCATGACCGCGTGGGCCATCTCGAACGGGCGGGCGGCGATGCGGTCGATCACCTCGACACAGACAGCGGCGCGGGCCTCGGCGCCGGCATCGCGCCAGGCCTTCTGCGCAGCCGTGGCGGCCTGCATGGCGGCGGCCACGTCGAGCTGCGGGTAGGTGACGCCCAGCTCCGGGCCGTACGGGGACCTCTCCGCACCCACCCACGCACCGGTGGTCGGCTGCGACGACAGCGACTCGAACGTCGTGCCGAGCGTCTCCTGGTGGGCCTTGAGGCCCGTGGGGGCGGCGTCCTCGCCGTGGACCTTCGGGGAGGGCGACTCGGGGTAACGGCTGTGGAAGGAACGGGCCTCCAGGGCGGCCGTGGCCTCGGACAGGGCCTCGCGGTGCTTCTCCACGAGCGCCTGCGCCGCGGCCGGGACCTGGGGCGGGGTGGTGGAGGAGGGCTGCACGGTCGTCTCAGTCATACCCGTAGCGTAGTGACGTGGCACACGTCCGGTGACCGGTGTCAGCCGCTGCACGACAGACACCACCCCGGCCGCCACGCAGACCACGAGCAGGACGTCCACGACCACACCCACGACCACGACCACGACCACGAGGCGGACATGACCCAGACCCCCCAGCCCTCCGGCACGCCCAGCACCCCCGACGCGCTGCCGCCCGTCGCCGTCGTCGGCGCCGGGTCGATGGGGGCCGGCATCGCCCAAGTGGCCGCCCAGGCCGGACACGACGTGCACTTGGTGGACGTGCGCCCCGGCGCCGCCGCCGAGGCCGTGGAGCGGTTGACGTCCACCCTCCGCAAGCTCGCAGGCAAGGGCAAGATCACCGCGGACGCTGCTGAGGAGGCCATCGGCCACTTCGTGGTGGGCCCCGCCGCGGACGGGGATCTGACCGCCCTGCCACCGATGGGCCTGGTGATCGAGGCCGCCGTGGAGCGCCTCGACGTGAAGCAGGACATCTTCCGCACGCTCGGTTCCCACCAGCCCGCCGAGACCCTGCTGGCGAGCAACACCTCCAGCCTGGACATCGCCGCCATCGCCGAGGGTGTGGACGAGCCGGGCCGCGTGATCGGCCTGCACTTCTTCAACCCGCCGCCGCTCATGAAGCTCGTGGAGGTGGTGCGCGGCGGGAACTCCTCCCCCCAGGCACTGGACCGCGCCACCGCGCTGGTGCGGTCGTGGGGCAAGACGCCCGTGCGGTGCACGTCCACACCCGGGTTCATCGTCAACCGGGTGGCCCGGCCGTTCTACGGCGAGGCCCAGCGGATGGCGCAGCGCGGCTCGGCCAGCCCGGCCGACCTGGACCTGGCCCTCACGCGGTACGCCGGGTTCGCGATGGGGCCCTTCCGACTGACCGACCTCATCGGGCAGGACGTGAACTACGCGGTCGGAGAGAGCGTCTGGGAGCAGACCGACCGCGACCCGCGTTACGAGCCGACCGCCTACCAGAAGGACCTCGTGGACGCCGGCACGCTCGGCCGCAAGTCCGGCCGCGGCGTCTACGCCTACGGCGAGGACGGCGCACCCCAGGACGCCGAGGGCGACGAGTTCGCGGCCCGCGCGCTGGCCACCGGACCGGTGGAGTCGAACGTCGTGGCCCGCACGCTCTCGATGCTGGTGAACGAGGCCGTCGACCTGGTCCACCGTGGTGAGGCCACCCGCGAGGACGTGGACACCGCCATGAGGCTGGGCACGAACTACCCCAAGGGGCCGTTCGAGTGGCTCGACGAGCTGGGTGCAGCCACCGTGCTGGAGAACCTGCGCGTCATGGACGCCGCGTACCCGGGTGGGCGCTACCGGCCGAGCGAGGCCCTCGTGGCGCTCGTCGAGGGCGCGGTCGAGGACGGCGAGGCGCACACGCAGAAGCAGAACGCGAGGGGAGACGACGCATGACCTGGCACGACGGACTGCGCGACACCGCCACCGACGGCACCGACCTCGCCCACGTGCGCCGCATGTGGGAGACCGACGGGGCGTCGCGGCACATGGGCATCGACGTGCTCGAGGTCGACCGCGTGGACGGCCTGGGCCGCAGTGTGGCCCGGATGACGATCACCGAGTCGATGGTGAACGGCCACGGCACGACGCACGGAGGCATGGTGTTCGTGTTCTGCGACAGCATCTTCGCGCTGACCTGCAACAGCAGCGGGACCACCACGGTGGCGGCCCACTGCGACATCGACTTCCTGGCGCCCACGCGGCTCGGGGACGTGCTCGTGGGCGTGGGGACCGAGCGGTTCACATGGGGTCGCAGCGGCATGACCGACGTCGTGGTCCGCAAGGCTCCCGAGGGACACCCGCTGACGCAGGCCGGTGGGGGCGAAGGGGCAGGGGCGGAGAGTGAGGACGGCACCGGTGGCGTGCCCACGGACCTCGAGGAGTGGCCGGTCGTGGCGGTGTTCACCGGACGGAGCCGGGCACTGCCGGGGCGGTGAGATGAACGGCCCGGTCGGCGAGGAACACCGGCCGGGCCGACGGACGCCCGCGGGCGGTGCGGAGACCACGGGAAGACGGACGCCCGCGAGGCCGACGTCGAGGAGGGCACCGCCTGGACCGGCTGGCACGTGGCCGAGAAGGACCTGTGGGCCCCGGATGCCAAGGCCAACGGCGGCACGAAGTACGAGCCCCTCACCGACGCCGAGCGCGCGAAGATCGCCGACAAGCTGGTCAAGGACACCGAGACCCTCCACGACCGCACCCGGACGATGGACTTCACCGCCGACCAGATCTCCAACGGCGCCAAGGGCCTGCTCGACGAGGTGGCCACCGGCAAGGTGACCGGCGAGGAGGAGATCTGGAGCCACACCGACCTGTACGACTTCCAGGCCAACGTGGACGGCGCGAAGGTGGCCTACGAGAACCTCAAGCCGCTGCTGGAGAAGAAGGACCCGGAGCTCTCGGGCACCATCGCCAAGCGCTTCGACGCCCTGCAGGCCCTGCTCGACGAGCACCGCCAGGGCAAGGACGGCTTCGCCTCGTACACCGACCTCTCCGAGGCCGACGTCAAGAAGTTGTCCGATGCCGTGAACGCCCTGAGCGAGCCCCTCTCGCAGATGACGCCGGCGGTGCTCAAGTGACGCCCGAGGACGACCCGCGCGCCGCGTGGATGGCCGGCGGCTCCTGCCTAGTGGCGCGCAGCATCGCGATGGTCATCGAGACCTGGGACCGTGCCCCGCTGCGCGAGCAGGAGACCATCGTGGGCCGCACGCGCGAGGCCGGGGCGCCGATGTCGGGCGGCGAGGAGTTCACCGAGCCGGACTTCGCCGCCACCGGGCGCGACGAGCGCACCCCCATCGGCCCGCGCATGTGACCGGGGGCACACTGAGGCGATGAGCACCACGCCCCCGAATCCGCCCTCGCCCTCCTCGACCGCCGCCCAGCCCACCGGCCTCCCCCGGGTCGACGAGCGGCCCGACCTCTACGACGAGGCCGAGACCTGGTCGGTGGACCGGATGCGCGCCCACCAGCTGGAGCGCCTGCAGTGGTCGGTGCGGCACGCCTACGAGAACGTGCCGCACTACCGCCGGGCCCTGGACTCCGTCGGCGCCACCCCGGACGACCTCCGCGAGCTCTCGGACCTCGCCAGGCTGCCGTTCACGGCCAAGGCCGACCTGCGCGAGAACTACCCCTTCGGCATGTTCGCCGTGCCCCGCGAGCAGGTGGTGCGCGTGCACGCCTCGTCGGGCACCACCGGCCGCCCCACCGTGGTGGGCTACACCCGCGAGGACCTGGACACCTGGGGCCAGGTGGTGGCCCGCTCGCTGCGCGCCGCCGGCGTGCGCCCCGGTGACATGCTGCAGAACAGCTACGGCTACGGCCTGTTCACCGGCGGCCTGGGCGCCCACTACGGCGCGGAGAAGCTCGGGTGCACCGTGGTGCCCATGTCCGGCGGGCAGACCGAGAAGCAGATCCAGCTCATCCAGGACTTCAGGCCCCGCGCCATCACGGTGACGCCCAGCTACTTCCTGGCCATGCTCGACCAGATGGAGCTCATGCGCATCGACCCGCGCGAGACCTCTCTGGAGATCGGCGTCTTCGGCGCCGAGCCGTGGACCGAGGCGATGCGCCAGGAGATCCAGGAGCGCGCCGGCATGCACGCCACGGACATCTTCGGCCTCTCCGAGGTGATGGGGCCGGGCGTGGCCCAGGAGTGCGTGGAGACCAAGGACGGCCTGCACATCTGGGAGGACCACTTCTACCCCGAGGTGGTCAACCCCCTCACCGGCGAGCCGGTGGCCGAGGGGCAGGTGGGTGAGCTGGTGTTCACCTCGCTCTCCAAGCAGGCGATGCCGGTGCTGCGCTACCGCACGCGCGACCTCACCAAGCTGCTGCCGGGCACGGCCCGCCCGGGCATGCGCCGCATGGAGAAGGTCACCGGCCGCACCGACGACCTGATGATCGTGCGCGGCGTGAACGTGTACCCCACGCAGATCGAGGAGATCGTGCTCGGCATCGAGGGGCTGACGCCGCACTTCCAGTGCATCCTCACCCGTCCGGGGCGCATGGACGAGCTGACGGTCACCATCGAGGCGCAGCCCGACGTGGCGGAGCACCTGTACGACCACCTGGCGGGCGTGGTGCAGCACGAGGTGAAGAACCGCATCGGCACCACGGCCCGCGTGGTGGTGGGCGGCGTGGGCACCATCGAGCGGTCGGTGGGCAAGGCGCGGCGCATCGTGGACCAGCGCAACGGCTGAGACGGGGCGCGCGGGACCCGAGGGGCCAGGGTGCCGAGGGGGGGGTGGGTGCAGAGGGTGCACCCACCCCGCTGCGATGTGGTGAGGTGGGCCTGTGCTACGGCGCAACTACGAAGCGGCGTAGTATTTGATCGTCAACAGGTCGCTCGGAGATCCCGATCGCACCGGCCGACCCCTTGGGCCCACTACCTCTGCGGGAGCAGACATGGATGCACTCGAACTCGCCCGGTGGCAGTTCGGTATCACCACCGTCTACCACTTCTTCTTCGTCCCCATCACCATCGGCCTGAGCTTCGTCGTCGCGCTCATGCAGACCCTCTGGATCCGCACGCGCCACGAGGACTGGCTCCGCCTCAGCAAGTTCTTCGGCAAGCTCTTCACCATCAACTTCGCGCTCGGCCTGGTCACCGGCATCGTGCAGGAGTTCCAGTTCGGCATGAACTGGTCGGACTACTCCCGCTTCGTCGGCGACATCTTCGGCGCCCCACTGGCCATCGAGGCCCTCCTGGCCTTCTTCCTGGAGTCGACCTTCCTCGGCCTGTGGCTCTTCGGCTGGGGACGCATCCCCGAGGCGCTGCACAACGCGGCCATCTGGCTGGTGCACATCGGCACCCTGCTGAGCGCCTACTTCATCCTGGCCGCCAACTCGTTCATGCAGAACCCGGTGGGCTACCGCAACAACCCGGAGACCGGGCGCGCCGAGCTCGTGGACTTCTGGGCCGTGCTCACCAACCCGGTGCAGCTCGTGACCTTCCCCCACGTGGCCACGGCCGCCTACGCCACCGGCGCCGGCCTCGTGGTCGCCGTGGCCGTGTGGCACCTGTGGCGCAAGAAGTTCCCGGCCGACGAGGGCATGTACCGCAAGGGCGCCCGCCTGGGCGCCTGGATCATGCTCGTCGCCTCGCTCGGCGTGGTCGTCACCGGCGACGTGCAGGGCAAGATCATGACCGACGTGCAGCCCATGAAGATGGCCGCCGCCGAGGCCCTCTACGACACCGAGGACTCCTGCGCCTCCTTCTCGATCCTCACCATCGGCACCCCCGACGGCGAGCACGAGAAGTTCGCCATCACCGTGCCCTGCGTGCTGAGCTTCCTGGCCACCGGCGACGTCGACGGCAAGGTCGAGGGCATCAACCAGCTGCAGGAGGAGTACGCCAAGGTCTATGGCGGCTCCGGCGACCCGCTGCTGGAGGTCCGCGACTACCGGCCCAACATCATGGTGACCTACTGGTCCTTCCGCTACATGATGGGCGCCGGAGCCCTGGGCATGCTCGCCGCGGCCGCCGTGCTGTGGGGCACCCGTGGCGGTCGCTCCCTCACCAGCCGCTGGTGGTACCCGGCCGCCCTGGCCGCCCTGTTCGGGCCGCTGCTGGGCAACAGCTTCGGCTGGATCTTCACCGAGATGGGCCGCCAGCCGTGGGTGGTGTTCGGCCTCATGAACACCGAGGACGGCGTGAGCCCCGGCGTGGGCGCCGCCGAGGTGCTCACCTCGATGGTCGTCTTCACCCTGCTCTACGGCGCGCTGGCCGTCATCGAGGTGAAGCTCATGCTCCGCTACGCCTCCGCCGGCGCCGAGCACGCCGACGCCGGGAAGGCGCAGCGCATGACCGCCGACGACGAACCGCACGTGTTCGCCTACTGAGCCACGAGACCTACGGGAGACACGGAATCGTCATGGAACTGTCCATCATCTGGTTCGTCCTCATCGCCGTCCTGTGGATCGGCTACTTCGTCCTGGAGGGCTTCGACTACGGCGTGGGCATGCTCGTGCCCGTGCTGGGGCGCGATGCCGACCCGGCCACCGCGGAGCGCCGCCGGCGCACCGTCATCAACACCATCGGCCCGCACTGGGACGGCAACGAGGTGTGGCTGCTGACCGCCGGTGGCGCCACCTTCGCGGCCTTCCCGCACTGGTACGCCACCCTGTTCAGCGGGTTCTACCTGCCGCTGCTGCTCATCCTCGTGGGCCTCATCCTGCGCGGCATGGCACTGGAGTACCGCCACAAGGAGGACTCCGACACCTGGCGCTCGCGCTGGGACGTCGCCCTCGTGGTCGGCTCGTTCGTGCCGGCGCTGCTGTGGGGCGTGGCGTTCACCAACATCGTGGTGGGCGTGCCGATCGACGCCGACATGGAGTACACCGGCACCCTGTGGACGCTGCTCAACCCGCTGGCGCTGCTGGGCGGCCTGGCCACGCTGACGGTCTTCCTCACCCACGGCGCGCTGTTCGTGGCGCTGAAGACCACCGGCGACGTGCGGCACGACGCCCGCGGCATCGCCCTCAGGGTGGGGCTGGTGGCGGCCGTGCTCACCGTGGCCTGGACCGTGCTGGTGATGCTGCAGACCGGCAACACCGCCAGCTGGGTGCTGCTGGTGGCCGGTCTGCTGGCCTTCGTGGCCGCCCTGGCCCTGGTGGCCACGGCCCAGAAGCAGGGGCGCGACGCGGCGCACGAGGCCCTGGCCGGCCGGGAGAAGGGCGCCTTCTGGTGCAGCTTCCTGGCCATCGCCCTGGTGGTGGCCGCGCTGTTCACCGCCCTGTTCCCCGACGTGATGCCGTCCACCACGGACGCGGCCTTCTCGCTCACGCACGAGAACGCCTCGGCCACGGACTACACGCTCGGCATCATGACCGTCGTGGCGCTGGTGCTCACCCCGGTGGTGCTGCTCTACCAGGGCTACACCTACTGGGTGTTCCGCAAGCGCATCAGCACCGCGAACATCCCCGACCCGAAGGCCTACGGCACCGAGGCCACCCGCCCCCTCGAGGGAGCCCACCGGGCCTGAGAATGACCCCGTGAAGCCCTTCGACCCGCGACTGCTGCGCCTCCTCCCCACCGCACGGAAGGAGGTCGCAGCAGTCGCGCTTCCCGTGGTGCTGCAGGGCGTGGTGGCCGTGCTGCAGGCGCTGGCCGTGGCGTGGCTGGCCACCTCGGTGGTGGCTGCGGCCTACCGGGGCGCCACCGGGCAGCCGGTGCCGCCCGGCATCGGGCCGGGGGTGGCCGCACCGTCGCTGGGCCACCTGGGGCCGATGGGGG
>NZ_KV824479.1:0-672 GCF_001816045.1 Kytococcus sp. HMSC28H12 | reverse complement strand
GGGCACCCCATCGGGGTGCCCGCCCTCCCTGCGCGAGGTGGCCCGTCGCGGGCCGGGGCTCAGCCCAGGTGCTTCTTCACCGCGGCGGCCACGCGGCCGCCCTCGGCGCGGCCGGCGACCTTGGCCTGCGCGGCCTTCATGGCCTGACCCATCTGGGACGTCTCGGTGACGCCGGCCTCGGCGACGGCCTCGGCCACCAGCGCCTCGAGCTCCTCGTCGGAGAGCTGCTTCGGCAGGTAGCCCTCGATGACCTCGAGCTCGGCCTTCTCGGACTCGGCCAGCTCCGGGCGGCCGGCCTTCTCGTACTCGGCGATGGCGTCGCGGCGCTTCTTGCCCTCCTTGGTGATGACGGCCAGCACCTCCTCGTCGGTCAGCTCCTTGGCCTCGCTGCCGGCCACCTCGGCGTTCTGGATGGCGGTGCGCACCATGCGCAGGGTGGAGGAGGTCACCTTGTCGCGGGCCTTCATGGCAGTGGTGAGGTCGGCGGTGATCTGCTGCTTGAGGTCGCTCATGGGCAGATCATCCCACCGGCCGGGGCCGCCACCCTCCCCGGTGCGATGATGGCGCCGTGGACACCCGACGCCTGCTGACCCGCCTGCGCGACCGCGAACCCCGCCCCGGGGCGCTCGCCGGGGTGGGACGCGGCGCCGCGCTGGGGGCGGCCGCCGTGGC
>NZ_KV824478.1:0-1560 GCF_001816045.1 Kytococcus sp. HMSC28H12 | reverse complement strand
GGCGCGCCCCTCGCCGCACGCGAATGGTGCTGGCCGCACGGGAAGTTCCCCGTGCGGCCAGCACCTTCCCCGTGCCGCGTGAGCTTTCCCGTGTCCCGCGCCCACCCGGCCCCTGTGGACGAGCGCGGTGCCGGCAGCCCGCCCCTCCCACCATCCCCAGGCCCTGTCCGACCACCCCGCGGGCACGGGTCCGCAGCCGGCACCCTGCCCGCCATGACCTCACCCACCGGTGCGCCATCGCACGCCGCTTCCCTCCCGGGCCTGGACACCGTGCTGGCCCGGCACGGCGGCACTGCAACGACATCGGACCTGGCGATGCTGGGAGCCACCCCGGCCCAGGTGCGTCGCCTGGTGGCCCGGCGCACCCTCGTGCGAGTGGGGCGGGGTGCGTACGTCGAGGGGGCGCTCCTCCACGGCGCGCGACCACACCGGGCCCATGCCCTGCGGGCCCTCGCCGTCGGCCGCACCTGGCCCGAGGGCACGGCGGTGAGCCACGACTCGGCTGCTCTCCTGCTGCAGCTGCCTGTCCTCGGCCGGGTGGGACTGGTCCACGGCACCCGCACCCGGCACGGGGTCTCGCGGGCACGGTCCGGCGCCGTCCTCCACGGCGGGCGCCTGCACCGTCCCCCGGAGGAGATCAGCGGGTGCCCGGTGGCGACGGCCGCGGAGGCCGCCGTCGGGGTGGCTTCCCTGCACGGCTGCGATGCCGCGGTGGCCGTCCTCGACGCGGCGCTCCACCGGCGGCTCCAGCACGAGCGCATGGTCGCCGGGGAGATCCCCTGGGACCCCTCCCGGCTGTGGGAGGGCGAGTGGCTGTGGGGGCGCGGGCGGCCACCCGGCACCACGTCGATGGAGGAGGTGCACGCGGTGCTGGCCTCCCGCCGGGGCCATCGCGTGGCGCCCCTCCTGCGCACCGCCGCGGGGTTGGTGGACCCGGCGTGCGAGTCAGTCGGCGAGACCCGCGCCCGGTTGCTGCTGTGGCGACTCGGCTACCGGGTGCGATCCCAGGTGGAGCTGCGCGATGCGGTGGGACGGCTCGTGGCGCGCGTGGACTTCGCCCTCGAGGACGAGGCCGTGGCCATCGAGTTCGACGGGATGGAGAAGTACGAGCGCTACGGCCGCACGCCGGCGGAGGACAAACGTCGCGACCTGGCGATCCGCGACCTGGGGTTCGAGCCGGTGCACGTCGGCTGGGACCATCTGGGGCACCCCGAGGCCGTGCGGCGACTGGTCGAGGACGCCCGCCGGACGGTGCGGGCACGGTGAGTGGGGCCGGAGGGGTGGTGCCGCACGGGACAGCGTGACCGGACGGGCCGTGCCGCACGGGAAACCCCACCGGGCACGGAAAAGGTGCTGGCCGCACGGGAAGTTCCCCGTGTGGCCAGCACCTTTCCCGTGCGGTGCGAGGTTTCGCGTGTCAGGCGGTCACGCGGTCACGCCGAGGCACTGGTGTCTCGCGCACGACGTGACGAGGTCAGCCGCGGGCACGGCGGGGGCCCTGCGCGCGACCGCCACCGGAGCGCTGGCCACGGCTGCCACCCCGGCCGCCACCACCAGCCC
>NZ_KV824477.1:2771-3209 GCF_001816045.1 Kytococcus sp. HMSC28H12 | reverse complement strand
CAGGCCGAGGCGCTGCGTAGGGCCCCCGGCGTGGCCGCGGTCTCCCGCGACGGCGCGGTGGGCGGCGCCGAGACGCAGGCCGACGCCCCGTGGGGCCTGGACCGCGTGGACCAGGCGGACATGCCGCTCAACGGCACGTACAGCTACTCCCAGACCGGTGCGGGCGTGACCGCCTACGTCATCGACACCGGCATCCGCGCCACCCACGGCGACCTCTCGGGTCGCGTCGGCCAGGGGGCGGGCTTCGTCGAGGACGGGTGGGGCACCGAGGACTGCGCCGGGCACGGCACGCACGTGGCCGGCACCGTCGGCGGAGAGACCTACGGCGTGGCCAAGGACGTGTCCCTGGTGCCGGTGCGCGTGCTGGGCTGCGACAACCGCGGGTCGTGGGACGGCATCATCGCCGGGATCGACTGGGTGGCGCAGAACCACTCCGGC
>NZ_KV824477.1:1445-2751 GCF_001816045.1 Kytococcus sp. HMSC28H12 | reverse complement strand
GCCAACCTGAGCATCCAGGGCCCGGCCAACGAGGCCGTGGACGAGGCGGTGAACCGCCTCACCGCCAGCGGGGTGCTCTCGGTGGTGGCCGCCGGCAACTTCTCGGCCGACGCCTGCTCCACCTCCCCGGGCCGTGCCGAGGGCGCGCTGAGCGTGGGCTCCACCGACTCCGCCGACCGGCTCTCGGACTTCTCCAACTACGGCCAGTGCGTCAACCTGCTCGCCCCGGGCAGCGACGTGGTCTCGGCCGGCATCGCCGGGGACACGGCCTGGACCACCATGAGCGGCACCTCGATGGCCGCCCCACACGTGGCCGGCGCTGCCGCGCTGCACCTGCAGCAGCACCCCGAGGCCACGGTCGCCGATCTCACCTCGGCCCTGCAGCGGACCGCCACCCCCGATGCGGTGGGCGGCACCAACGGGTCGCCCAACCTGCTGCTCGACGCCGCCGAGATGGGTCAACCCTCGGCCTGAGCACCACCCCCCGACGGGGTGATCGGTCAAGGAGGACCGGTCACCCCGTCCCGCTTTGCCCAAGAACGGGTCAAGACTTGGTCAGGTACCTGTCCTCCTCCCACACCGCACCAGAAACTCCGTCTACCGGCCGGGCTCGCACACCCCCTCCCCCCTCGCCCGGCCACCCCTCGCACAAGGAGTTCCGATGCGCCTGTCGCGTACCACCCTCGCCCTCACCGCCGCCACCGCCCTCACCCTGGGTGCCGGTAGCGCCACCGCCGCGCCGTTCACCGCCCCCGACGCCCAGCCCGCCGCGCAGCAGGCCGAGCTGCTCGACGTCCCCGACTCCGGCTACATCGTGATGCTGGAGCTCCCCTCCACTGTGAGGTCCGGCCCCTCGGCCATGGCGTCCCCCACCGCCCGGGCCGCCGTGGCCAGTGCCACCCAGAAGCAGGCCGACCGCTGGGCCGCCAAGGGCGTCAGGGTGGGCGACCGCTTCACCGCGCTCGGTGGCTTCACCGCCGACCTCACCCCGGCCCAGGTCAGGGCCCTGCGCAACGACCCGTCCGTGGCCTCGGTGACCGAGAACCGCACCGTGTCGGTGGCCGGCAGCCAGACCAGCGCCCCGTGGGGTCTGGACCGCGTGGACCAGGCGGACATGCCGCTCAACGGCACGTACAGCTACGAGTCCACCGGCGAGGGCGTCACCGCCTACGTCATCGACACCGGCATCCGCGCCACCCACGGCGACCTCTCGGGCCGCGTCTCCGGCGGCGCCAGCGCCATCAACGACGGCATGGGCACCAACGACTGCCAGGGTCACGGCACCCACGTGGCCGGCACCGTCGGC
>NZ_KV824477.1:0-1425 GCF_001816045.1 Kytococcus sp. HMSC28H12 | reverse complement strand
GCGAGACCTACGGCGTGGCCAAGGACGTCAAGCTCGTGCCGCTGCGCGTGCTCGGCTGCGACGGCAGCGGGCCCACCGCCGGCATCATCGCCGCGATGGACTGGGTGGCCCAGAAGCACACCGGTCCGTCCGTGGCCAACATGAGCCTGGGCGGGTACGCCGACGCCGCCACCGACGCCGCCGTGGCGCGCCTGACCGCCTCCGGCGTGGTCACCGTGGTGGCGGCGGGCAACGAGCAGCAGAACGCGTGCAACGTCTCCCCGGCCCGCGCCAGCTCGGCCATCACCGTGGGGTCCACGGACCGGACCGACTCGCTGTCCTGGTTCTCCAACTGGGGCTCGTGCGTGGACATCCTGGCGCCCGGCTCGGACATCACCTCGGCGTGGAAGGACTCCGACACGGCCACCAACACCATCTCCGGCACGTCGATGGCCTCCCCGCACGTGGCCGGCGCCGCCGCGCTCTACCTGCAGGAGAACCCCACCGCCTCGGTCTCCCAGGTGACCAACGCGCTGAAGTCCTCGGCCACGCCCAACACCATCACCAACGTGCAGGGCTCGCCCAACCTCATGCTCAACACCACCGCCCTGCTGGGCAACGACACCACCACCCCGGACCCCGACCCGGTGACCGGTGTCGTGGTCAACGGTGACTTCGAGGCCGGCGCCACGGGCTGGACCGGCGACACCTGGGCCATCGGCAACGACGGCTACACCGCCTCCTCGGGCAGCAACAAGCTGTGGCTGGGTGGCGAGGGGTACGCGGTGACCCACACGGTGGACCAGACCCTCACCATCCCCGCGGGCGCCACCGCGCTGGACTACAAGCTGCGCATCGACTCCCGCGAGTTCTCCGGCAGCCCGCGCTACGACTCGATGAAGGTGCAGCTGCTGAGCCCCTCCGGCACCGTGCTGAAGACCCTGGCCACCTACGGCAACGACAACGAGAACACCTCCTACGCCGCCCGGAGCAACAGCCTGTCCGGCTACGCCGGTCAGAAGGTGACGCTGCGCTTCACGGCCACCGAGGACAACAGCTCCCGGACGTCCTTCCTCGTGGACGACGTCGCGGTGCGCTGACCTCCCGCCACGTGTGAACGGTGCGGGGTGTCCTGAGGGGCACCCCGCACCTCGTGCACCACCCCTTGCCGTCCTCCCCTCCCCCTCGATGCCGAAGGACCCCGCCGTGCGCACACTGACCCGCTCCCTGCTCGCCCTGACCGTCGCCTCCCTGGCCGGCGCCACCACCGCTGCCACCGCCCTGCCGCTGCCCGCCGCGCCGGTGGGCGGATCCTCCGACCTCGCGCCCGCCGCTGCCGGGTCCGCCGACACCGACGGCCGCCGCCTCCACATCGTGATGGTGGACCTGCCCGACGCCGCACGCCGTGGGCCGGCCGCGATGGCCTCGCCCACCGCCCGGGCCGCC
>NZ_KV824476.1:0-13720 GCF_001816045.1 Kytococcus sp. HMSC28H12 | reverse complement strand
GAGGCGGAGGCCCCGCTGGCCGCCGCCGCGCAGTGGACCGCGGAGTGCTACGAGGGCGAGGCGCCGGCCGCGGTGCTCGAGCGCCTGAAGGGCCACTCGGCCGAGGGGGCGCAGAAGGCGGCCGAGCTGCTGGAGAGCCGTTCGCCGCTCTCGGTGGCGGTGACCCTAACGGCGCTGCGCCTGGCCGCCGGGGACACCCTGGCCGGCGTGCTGGAGCGCGACCTGAGGATGGCCACCGGCATGCTCTCCAGCGGTGACTTCGCCGAGGGCGTGCGCGCCGTGCTCATCGACCGGACCAACGACGCCGCGTGGCGCCACGGCAGCATCGCCGAGGTGCCCGAGGACGAGGTGAAGGCCGTGCTGGCCGGGGAGCGCCTGGACCAGCAGGGCTGAGGCCCGGGCGCCGCAGGGCCCGCCGCGGGGGACTCCCCGGCGGGCCCGCGTCAGCGGCGGAGTCGGGCGCGCAGTTCCTCACTCAGCTCCACCTCGATGGGCAGGGCCTGCAGTCCCTCGGCCGTCACCACCAGTCCGCGATGCGCCGCGACCTGGGCCAGTTCTCCATAGTGGAAAGCGGTTGCGTCGTCCTGCGTCATGCCACCCCACGGCTCGTCCGGGCCGGTGGAGAGGAGGGAGTCCGCCACCACGCTGTCCTCGGTCACCTCGCTCCAGGCGGCCGATGTCCCCCACCCGCGGTCCTCGAGCAGCAGGACGCGGCCCAGGGAGTCCTCCGCCCACAGATGACACACACAACCCGCTGTGCCGTGGGGTCCGGGATCGCTGGCGACCGTCACCACGAGGCGATTCGGCACACGGCCTGGCCCACTCACACCCGACACCCGACCCGGGCCTCCTTGAAGGGCTTGTCAGCGGTGTCCCATCGCCCGTGGACATCAACGTCGACGTGGTTCCTCCACGATGTCACCGCACTCGAGCGGCACCGGGCCCGGGCAGTGCTGCGCTTCCCTCGCCCTCCCCCGGGGCAACAGTCACCACCGCGTTCCCAGTACCCGTGCCCAGAGACATCCGCCCCGGAACGATGCGGCCTGTCCGGTTTGGCCTCCAGCCTGCAGGGCCCGATGCCCAGTCCCGCTGTCGCCTGACCTGCGGGCTGGATCTCTCGACCGTCTCTGGACAGGTACACGGAGGTCACGTTCACGGGTCCCGTGACACCCGGGTGGTCTGCGTACTGAACATCCTGTCCGTCGATCGCCACGTAGGTGGCGGGGCCATCCCTCAGGACAGCTCCAGCCCGCTCCGGCGAGAAGAAGACCAGCGTCGAACCGATGATCGCGCCGCGCGCGTGTCGCGACGCCCTTGTGTGTCCACCGTTTTCCATGAGCCCAAGGGTCCCCCCCCCACCAAGATGCGAGCATCATACCCAAGCATGACGTTCCCCTGGCGTCCTTCGCAGCGGGCAAGCGAGGACACCTTGCCCCACCCCGGGGCGCGGCCCCACCACGTCAGCGGCGGGCCAGGCCCTCGCGGATGCTCGTGGGGTCGTGGTGGTCCACGTCGCCGGAGGGCAGGTGCTGGAACGCCTCGTCACCCTTGCCGCACGCGATGACCAGGTCGTTCTCCCGCGCCATGGCCACGGCCTCCAGCAGCGCCTCGCGCCGGTCGAGCGTGATGTGGGTGTCCGCCGGGTCCGCGCCGGCCATCACCTCGTCGGCGATGGTCACCGGGTCCTCCCCGTAGGGGTCGTCCGTGGTGATGATGCCGACGTCCGCGATGCGGGAGACGACCTCGCCCATCAACGGGCGCTTGGCCGCATCGCGCTCCCCGGCCGCGCCGTACACGCAGATGAGGCGCCCGCCGGCCATGTCCGCGATCTTGCGCGCCACGGTGAGCACCACCTCCAGCCCCACCTCGGTGTGCGCGTAGTCCACCACCGCCATGAACCCGTGCTCGGCGGCCTCCGGGATGCGCTGGAAGCGGCCGGGCACCTGCCCCAGGTGCTTCACCGCCTCCACCACGGCGAGCGAGTCGTGACCGGACTCCAGCGCCACGGCCACCGCGCCGGCCACGTTGAGCGCGTTGTAGTCGCCCACCAGCGGCGGCTCCAGGCGCAGCTCGCCGTGGCGCGGCGTGTCCAGAGTGAACTGCATGCCCTCCAGGGTGAGGTCGGTGGGCTCCACGATGCGGTAGTCGGCTGCCTCGTCGAAGCCGAAGGTCAGCGCCCCGGGGAACTCGCGGGCCAGCCGACGGCCGTAGGTGTCGTCCACGTTGGCCAGGCGCGGGCCGGAGGTGCGCTCGAAGAGCTGGCGCTTGACCTGGAAGTAGGTCTCCATGTCGCCGTGGATGTCCAGGTGGTCGCGCGTGAGGTTGGTGAAGATGGCCGAGGCGTACTCCACGCCGGTGACGCGGTGCAGCTCCAGGCCGTGGCTGGAGGTCTCGAGCACGGCGTCGGAGGCACCGGCCTCCACCATGCGGCGCAGGTTCTCCTGCACCAGCGGGGCCTCGGGGGTGGTGCGCATGGCCGGCCGGCCCACACCGTCGACGATGACCTCCACCGTGGTGGACAGGCCCACCTTGTCGGTGCCCAGCACGCCGGCCAGCAGGTTGTAGAGCACGTAACTGGTGGTGGTCTTGCCGTTGGTGCCGGTGATGCCGTGCACGCGCAGCGAGCGGCTCGGGTTGCCGTTGACGGCCGCGGCCAGGTGGCCCAGGGCGGCGCGGGCGTCGCGCACCCGCACCACGGGCAGGGGGCCGGCTGCCTCCAGCTCGGCGATGCGGGGGTCGGCCTCCCGGTCGGCGGCCGTGGGCCACTCGCGCTCGACCACCACGAGGCCCGCCCCGGCATCGAGGGCACCGGGGGCGAAGCGCAGGCCGTCGTTCTTGAACCCGGAGACGGCCACGAACGCGGCGCCCGGCGTGACGGCGCGGGAGTCGTGGGTGACCGCCGTGATGCCGGGGGTGCCGGAGAACTCCTCGGGCACCTCGCGGACGGGCAGGGCCAGGGCGGTCGCGATGTCGTCTCGGGTCAGCACCCCGTCAGCCTAGGTGGTGCGTCACCCGGCGGCACGGGTGCGGGGGCGCGGGCCGGCACGCGGCGAGGCCGCCGCCCCCATCGGGGACGACGGCCTCGTGGGTCGGTGCTGGCCGGGCTCAGGCGAACGGGTTGGCCGGGTCCGGGCCCCCGGCGGCAGTGCCCTCGTCGGCCGGGTTGGCCGGCTGGGCGGGCGCCTGCTGGGCCTGCTGCTGCGCGGCGGCCTGCTCCTGGGCCACCTGCGCGCGCACCTGGTCCATGTCCAGGCCCTTCACGGCCTCGAGCACCTCGTCGAGCGCGCTGCCGGGCATGGCGCCGGGCTGGGCGAACACGCCGATCTGCTCACGGAAGGCCATGGTGGTGGGCACCGACTGGATGCCCAGTGCCCCGGCCAGCTGCGGCTGCGCGTCGATGTCGACCTTGCCGAACACGACGTCCTCGTGCTTCTCGGAGGCCGCCTCGTAGACGGGGGCGAACTGCGTGCACGGGCCGCACCAGGTGGCCCAGAAGTCCACGACCACCATCGGGTTGTCCTTGATGGTCTGCTCGAAGTTCTCAGCGGTCAGCTCAACGGTGGCCACGGGGCCTCCTCGGATGTCAGCGGGCACCGGCGCCGGACGGCGCGGTGCGTGGTCGCCCGGTTCAACCGCGACGCCCGGGCGCTTGTTCCACCGGCCGCTCCCCCGCAGCCACACCCCCGGCGGCCCCGCCCCCAGCCGCCCGCGCCGCCACGGCGTTACGGTCCTGCCATGAGTGATGCCGCCCACACCCCCAGCCCGCTGCGTCCGGACACCGTGCGCACCCTGCGCCGCACCGCCCTGGAGCGCCAGCGCACCGGCCGCGTCCCGGCCCTGTTCGCCGGCGTGCAGCGCGGCGGGCGCTACGTGTGGAGCGAGGGCATCGGCACCACCGGCGCGGGTGAGGACCGCGACCGCGCGGCCACCGCCGACGACCAGTACCTCGTGGCGTCCAACACCAAGACCTTCACCGCCGTCATGGTCATGCAGGCCCGCGACGAGGGGCGCCTCTCCCTGGACGACCGCCTGGGCGACCACCTGCCCGGCGCCGCGCCCTCGCCCGCGCTCGGCGCCACCGTCCGCTCCGCCCTGGCGCACGTCTCCGGCGTGCAGCGCGAGCCCCACGGCGACGTGTGGGAGACCCTCCTCTTCCCCGATGCCGCGGGCCTGCTCCGCGAGTCCGCACAGGCCGAGCAGGTGGGCCGCCCGCACACGCGCTGGCACTACTCCAACCTCATGTACTGCCTGCTGGGCGAGGTGGTGGCCCATCTGGACGGGCGCTCGTGGGCGGAGTCGCTGCAGGCCCGGCTGCTCGACCCGCTGGGTCTGGCGCGCACCACGGTGGGCTTCGACGGCGCGCACGTGCAGGGCTACTTCGTGCCCCCGTTCAGCGACGTGCCCGTCATCGAGCCGGTGCCGGACTTCCGCGGCACCGCACCCTGCGGCGGCCTGGCCTCCACCCCGGCAGACATGGCGCGCTGGTCGGCCTTCGTGGCCGACCCGGACCCCGCCGTGCTCTCGCCGGACACGCTGGAGGAGATGACCCAGCCGCAGGCCGTGGTGGACCCCCGTGGGTGGTCCCAGGCGATGGGGCTCGGGTTCTTCCTGCTGCGCCGTGGCCAGCGCGTCTGGGTGGGGCACACCGGCGGCATGCCCGGCCACATCACCGGGGTGTTCACGCACCGCGAGTCCGGCACCGGCGGACTGGTGTTCATGAACAACTCCGCCTCGCCCGACCCGAGCGCGTTCGCGGTGGACCTGGCCGATGCCGTGGAGGAGGCCGAGCCCGCAGAGGAGGCGGTGTGGGCACCCGGCACCGAGGTGCCCGAGGAGCTGGCCGGCCTGCTGGGCCACTGGTACACCGAGGGCAGCCACGTGGTGTTCAGCGTGCGGCAGGGGCAGTTGGAGGCCCGCATGGCCGGGGCCCCGGCGGACGCGCCGCCGTCGGTGTTCGAGCGGGTCGAGGACGACCTCTACCGCACCGTCTCGGGCCGTGAGCGCGGTGAGCTGCTGCGCATCACGCGGCGTGCCGACGGCTCGGTGCTGAAGCTGAACTGGGCCACGTACCTGGTGAGCCGGGAACCGCTCGCCTTCGGCCAGCACCCCGCCTGAGCCGCGGCGGAGCGGGTGGCACCCCCTCGACGGGGGTCCACCTGCCGCCAGGTGGCCCGCAGCAGCCGCTGCACCACGCGGCGCCCCGGACTGTGCCACCACCGGTCGCCCCAGAGCACCAGGCGCAGGAGCACACCGCCCACCACCACGCCGGCCACGAGGTCGAGCACCCAGTGGTAGCCCAGCAGCTGGGCGACGGTGGTGGTGGTGCCCACGAGCGCCAGCCAGCCGGCCACGAGGGCGGCCTGCCCCCATCGGGGGAGGACGACGGTGCGGTGCACCAGCAGCACGCCGGTGCCGTAGAAGAGCACCGCGGCGGCCGTGTGGCCCGAGGGGTAGCTCACGCCGTGCGCGCCGTTGACGAGCAGACCGCCGGTGAAGAAGCCCGGGTCACCGATGGTGGGCGAGGACCGGGCCAGGAGCGTCTTGAGCGAGCCGACGCCGGCGTAGAAGAGGAGCTCGGCCCAGACCACGAGGCGCAGCGGGTGGAGGCTGCACTGGCGGCGGCAGGACCACACGGCCACACCGAGCAGCACGGGCAGGGCCACCACCTGGCCGGCCACGTTGTCCAGGGCGTGCAGCAGCTCGTACTCCCGCGGGTCGCGGCCGGCCATGCGCACGCCGTGCAGCTGGCGGTCCACCGCGGCGGCCGGACCCATGGCCGCCAGGGTGAGCGCGCACAGCAGGGTGGCCAGCACCGGCAGGCGCGTGATCCGGTCGAGGGAGCTCATGCCTCGAGGCTAGGAAAACCACTGCACGGGCAGGGTCTTCGTTGCGCCCGAGGTTGGTGCGGAAGCGGTCAGGCCCCCGTCAAGGCGCGCGGGACGGCATCTTGACCAGACGAGGCAAGGCCCCCGACGACACCTGTCGTCGGGGGCCTCCCTGGTGCGCCGGAGGTCAGCCCTGCGCCGGGATCTCCTGGGTCACCGTGCCCCACGGGGAGGTGACGGTGATCGTGTACTGCGCGAGGCGCTGCGAACCGTCCTCGTTGAGGCCCTGGGACTTCATGCGCAGGTCGAAGGTGACCGGGTCACTGGAGCACGGCCGGATGTCCTGGGCCATGGTGACGGTCCAGGTCCAGCAGTTGGTGCCGTTGTACTCGCCGTACAGGGCGGCGTCGGTGGCCACCTGGCCGTTGTAGCCCTGCACGGTGTACATGCCCACGTCGCGGATGATCAGGTCGGGCCAGGCCGCCGGGCCGGGCGCCGGCTCGGAGGTCTCCACCGGGGTGTCGCCGTAGTAGGTGCCGAGGTTCTCGGTGATGGTGATGGTGATGGTGTCGCCGACACCGTAGGGGGTGGTGGCAGCCGCCGGGTCGCACTCGTACGCACCGGTGCCGTCGTTGCCCCAGGTGGTGTCCCGCGCGCTGGTCTGGTCGTAGGATGCGGCGCCGCTGGTGTCGGTGGTACCCATGATGATGTAGGGCACGAGGCCGCCGTGGTCACCGTTGACGTCCTGCGAACCGGGCCAGGTGTTGTACCAGGGGCCGGCGGCGAGCTTGCCGGTCTGGGATGCGGCGACGGCGGGGGCGGCGGACGCCACGGCCACCACCGGCACGGTCCATGCTGCGCCCTTGACGACGGCGCGGCGCGAGGTCTGCGTGTTCACGGTTTCTCCTGGAAGAAGTCGGGTCGACGTAGAGATCAGGGGTCTTGTGCCGCGCCCCGCGAGACGGCCGGAGCGCAGCACGGTGACGAATAATCACCGACCCGCGAAAATAGGCATTTTTTCGCTCCATGCAAGCGCACTGCCCGACCGACCTTCCACTGAAATGAAACACGCTGTCCCGCAGAGATTTCGCCTGATGCTGCGATGTCCCGAGGCGGCACCGCGGACGGCGGCAGGCCCCGCAGGTCCGAGGTGAGCACCGTCCGGTCCGGGGGCCAGGCGAAGCCCTGCGCGTTGAAGGCGGCGACCACGCCGAGCAGCAGGCCCACCACCAGCCACACGATCACGACGGCCAGCACGTTCCGGCCGCGGCGCCCGTCGAGGAAGGACCAGGCGAGCGCGACCACGGCCACCAGGGCGAAGACCACCAGTCCCGTGCCGAGCCCGTCGTCGCCGGGGACGAGGCGTGGCAGGGCGAGGGTGGCGGCGGCCGCGAGCGCGAGGGTGACGAGGAGCCGGACCACGGGGGCGACGATCAGCTGCATGCAGTGCAGTCTGCGCCCGGGTCGCGCCGCCGGTCACCCGCCGGTTCGCGCCGGCGTCCAACCAGTCGGCCAGGGCACCCTCGGTCACCTCGAGCTGCTGTCGCCGCTCCCGGATCTCACCGAGGCGCTCCACCAACCGGGCCCGTGTCACCTCGCAGCACAGCTCCGGGGCCGGTCTCGGCTCCATGCACGGGAGCATCAACGTGACGTCGCGAGCGGTGAAGCCGGCATCGAGGAGGGCCCTGACCTGCCGCGCCCTCGCCACGTGCTCAGCGGAGTAGTCCCGGTAGCCCGCCCCGGTGCGATCAGGCACCACGAGCCCCGTGGCCTCGTAGTGCCGCAACCGGTGCGCTGGGACCCCCACCTGGGCCGCCGCCTCGGAGATGCGCATGCCGTCCTCCCTCGTCTTGACCTTCACACCAGTGTGAAGGCCGACGGTGGGGCCATGAACCACCCCTCACCCCGCATCCCCGTCCTGGCCTTGGCCTGCACGCTGTTCGTCGTGACCACCAGTGAGTTCCAAGTGGCAGCCATGCTCACCGACATGGCCGACGACCTGCACCGGCCGGTGGCCGATCTCACCCTGCTGGTCACCGCCTACTCCTTGGGGGCCGCCCTGGGAGGCCCCCTCCTGGCCCGGGCGACACACGGCGCACCTCCCCGACTGACCCTCATCGGCGTGGTGGTGGTCTACGCCGTGGCGGAAGGTGCGGCCGCCACCATGCCGAACCTGGCGGGCCTGATGGCCTTCCGCTGCCTCACCGGTGGTCTGTCCGGCGCCACGTTCGGCCTGACGCTGACCGCCGGGATGGACCTTGTCGATCGCTCGCACCAGCCGCGGGCCGTCTCCACGATCCTCGCCGGCCTGATGGGCGGAACCCTCCTGGGGCTTCCCCTCAGCCACGTGCTGACCACGTGGGCGGGCTGGCGCGCCTCCTTCGTCGCGCTGGGTGCAGCGGCCGCCCTGATGGCGCTCAGCCTCACCGTGGTGCTCCCAGCCGCCATCACCCCGGACGCCTGCCCCGACGCCGAGGCCGACCGCTCGGGTCTGGCATCCCCCGCGCTCTGGACGCGGTTCACCGCCAGCTTCCTCACCATCGGCGGGGCGTTTGCCGCGTTCTCGCTCATGGACCCCCTGCTGCGGCAGGCAGGTCTGGACGGCAGCGCGGCCACCGCGGTGATGGCGGCGTTCGGAGTCGCTGCCTTCGTGGGCAACCACCTCACCGGACGGGCGGGCGCCGGGAGGGCGCAGCGGTGGTTGCTCGCGGCCCTCACGGCGCAGGTGGCGGCCCTCGCCCTTCTGGCCGTCGCACCCCACTCAGTCCCGGCAGTCAATGCGGGACTGGTGGGTCTGGGCGCCACCGGCATGGCGCTCAACCCGCTGCTGGTCACCCGCGTGACCACCGTTGCCGTCCCCAGCGCGATGGTGAACACCGTGCACACCAGCTGCATCACCCTGGGCGTCGCCGGCGCCACCGCCCTGGCCGGCCGCGTCGTCGCCACAGGGGGCGGGCTACGTGGCGCGGTCCTCGTGGGTGCGGCACTGACGCTGGCAGCGGGCCTGGTGGTGGCCGCCACCCCGGACCGGCGGCAGGGCCGGGCCGCCTGAACTGGTCACACCAACTGTCCGCGCTCCACTGAAACTGACCACTGGGACCCCTGCATACGACGATTCTGTCCCCAGCCCGTTCGGCGAAAGTGACCAGGCCCCGAAGCACATGCCCCGCACCCGTTCACATCCCGCGTGGCAGTCACATCTTGGAGAGGGCTCGAGCTCTCTCAAGGCGGTGCGCGAGACGCTCTTGCCCTGCTCCCGGACCCCGCTGGTCAGGTGGGCAAGCAGCTTCCCACCGTTCGATGATGGCGATCTCCTCGGCGTAGCGCCGCTGCTTGCGGTAGATCATGGCGGCACGCTCCGTGTAGGCCGGAGTCGGTTCCCGTTTGGAGAGTCGCGCCTCCTCTTCAGCCGCTTCGATCAAAACGTGGACCAGTCGGAGCGCCTCCTCGGGACGACCGTCCTCGACGAGGAACTTCACGACGTCCAGCCAGTCCGGCAAAGGGGTCCCCGCCAGCACTAGACCTTCCACGTCCGCGGGGGACCGGCCCACCAACTCCGCGCGCAAGTTGAGGCCCTCAAGCCGGTCCACAAGACGTTCGATCGCAGCCCCATGTGCACTTTTCTCCTGAGAGGAACGAACGGCGAACCACTGCACCGCAACCTCCTTGAAGGCGGCCCACTCGTCTTCAGCCATCCCCAGCTCCTTGGACAGGTGGTGGGCCCGCGTCCACGCCCGACCCTGCGCATCTGCGACGTGGACCGATGCCGTGTCGCAAGGGAGGAGCAGCGAGGGGCGGTCGTTCCCCTGAGGCTCCAAGCCTTCAGCGTCATATACGTCCAGGCTCAGGAGAGTTCGAGCTTGGTTCAACCACGCTTGCTCGTCCGTCCTCCAGGACCCGCGAACGGCACGGACCTCTTCGGCCGGGACAAGACGGATGAGCTTCTTCAACTCGCGCCGAGGGATGTCGTTGCACTGCCCGACCATGCCCACAATGACAGTCGCGGGGCCGTCAAGCCCTGGAGCCACGGCCCAGTCACCCACCTGCGGTTCATCGGCGAAGGGCCAGAGGTAGGCGTAGCCCCATTCAGGTGAGAAGTTCGCCAGGGGAGCTCTTGACTCCAGGTCGCGAAATGCCACCATCACCACCGACGCTGGCTCAGGCTGTCGCCTGGGGTCCTCTTGAGAGACCGCCGCCGACAATGATGAGTCGCGCCCGAACAGGCGCCGGAGGATTCCCATGGCCAGAGACTGCCAGAAGGGACCCCTCGGCACCGCACCAGCCGAAGCGGGCGCGCCTGCCGTCAGTCCGTCGCGGCCTCCACACCATGGGCGCAGGTGCATGGGGCCAGCTCAGGCCATGCCGAGATCCTTACCAACCGCCCCTCACTGGCTGTTGCGCAGGTACCGCCCGAAGTGCGGCACGGTGAACGCGATCTTCCCGCGCTCCGGGGCGTAGATCAGCCCCTTCTTCATGAGCGCGTCCCGCGCCGGGCTCAGGGACTGCGGCTTGCGGCCCAGCACCTCGGCCACCACGGAGGTCGGCACGGCCTCCACCTCCTCGGCGCGGGTCAACGGGTCCGGCGACTCGGCCGCATCGGCCTGCGCGGCGACCTCCTGCTCGGCCACCGTCACCGCCGCCTCGGCCATGGCGCGCAGGTACTCGCGCTCGCCCGGGGTGGCGCGCTCGTAGCGCGAGCCGAAGAAGCCCACGGCCAGTTCGGACTCGGCCATCGGCGCGGCCACGCGCACGTCCTCGGCGGTGATGGGCGACTCCGGCGCCATGTCCCACACCTCCTTGCCGTAGGCCTGGATGAAGTACGGGTACCCGCCGGTGGCCGCGTACATGGCCGCGAGCGCCTCGTCCTCCCACTCGGCGCCCTCGTCGGCGGCGGGCGCCTGCAGGGCGCGGGCGGCCTCACCCCGGTCCAGCCGGTCGATGCGGTGGTAGCGGAAGAGCCGCTCGGAGTAGGACTTGCTGGCGCTGAGCACCGCCGGCAGGTGCGGCAGGCCGGCGCCCACCACCAGCACGGGCAGGGCCTGCTGGCCGATCTCGTGGAACGCGGCGCAAACGGCCGACACGTCATCGGGGCCCAGGTCCTGCATCTCGTCGATGAAGATGCCCACGCCCTTGCCCACGTCCGCGGCCAGCCCGCCGACGTCGGTGAGCAACTCCACGAGGTCGATCTCGATGTCGCCGGAGTCGGCGCGGCCACTGACCGCCGGGGCGTCGATGCCGGGGTTCCAGCGGTCACGCAGCTTGGCGTTGGCGGGGGCGTCGCGCTGGGCGAAGGCCTTGATGACGCCGAGCACGTGGTCGACGTCCTCCTGCTGCGGGTGGCCCAGCTCGCGGACGGCGGTGTGCAGGGCGCTGGCCAGCGGGCGGCGCAGCGACTGGTCGGGGCGGGCCTCGAGCTTGCCGGTGCCCCAGTTGGCGCGCACCGCCTGGCCGCGCAGGGCGTTGAGCAGCACCGTCTTGCCCACGCCGCGCAGACCGGTGAGCAGCACCGAGCGGTCCGGGCGGCCACGGCGGATGCGCTCGAGCACCACGTCGAACTGTCGGAGGTACTCGTCGCGGCCGGCGAGCTCCGGCGGGCGCTGGCCGGCGCCGGGGGCGTAAGGGTTGGTGATCGGGTCCACGCGAGGAGCCTATGCGCGACTCGAGGCGACTCTAGGGATTTGCGCAGAGTGGCCTAGGCCGCGTCATCGAGGGGTGGTAGGTCACCCCTTGCGCCGCACGACCAGCACGCCTCCGTCACCCTGCGAGGCCGTGAGCCGGGTCTCGGACTGAAGGGTCCCCAGCCCCGTACCCCCACAGAAGTCCACACGATCACGCGAGAGACCCTCGACCTGCACCGTGGACCCCCGCTCGACCACCAGCCACTGACGCCCCTCGTCCGTCTCTGACCAACCCGCCTCCGACAAGGCACCCTTCGCCTCGGGACCCAATTCGGACACCCGGTCGTAGGGGCACACCACGTGGACGTCGCCGGCATCCTCACCCAAGGAACTCCCCACGGTGAACTCGCCATCCTCGGCCTCGGCGACCAGCGAGTCCTCGAACGAGGAGGAGCACCCCGTGGCAACCGAGGCAACCACCAGGGCAAGAGCCATGCATGATATCGACCTAAGCACCCTTGGCCACCTTCCCAAGAAAAATCTCAACAACCACGACGACCTCTCTTCAGAGGGTGGTCAACTTCCCAGATCGCGCCAACTGTTCACCTTCTGCACGGAAGCCGGGATGGTTCTCTGCAGTACGGAGGCGTCATCGAGGGGTGGGCCGGAGGTGCGGCGAAGGTTTCCGGAGAACTGTGCGGAACCCGGAGAGTCCTGCGGCCCGGCGGCCCGTCAGATGACCTGCGGCTCCCCGGAGTCGGCCACCATCGCCTTGCCCTGCTCGCCCCACAGGCGCATGCCGCCGTCGACGTTCACCACGTCGTAGCCCTGGGCCTCCAGGTACTGGGCAGCCCGGGCGGAGCGGCCACCGGAGCGGCAGATCACCGGCAGCGGGCCGTCGGTCTCGGGCAGCTCGCCCATGCGGGCGGCCACGTCGCCCAGCGGGATGTGCACGGCGTTCGGCGCGTGGCCGGCCGCCCACTCGTCGGGCTCGCGCACGTCCAGCACCACGGCGTCGTCGGACAGGTCCTGCGGGGTGATGTTCTCCATGCCCCCAGCATCGCAGGTGCGCCGGCCGCATGCCCCGCCCACCGTGGGCAACCGGTTGACCTGGTGACTGTCGCGGGGTCAACCGGTTGCCCACGGTGCGCCGCAGGGGTCAACCGGTTGCCCACGGTGCGTCGCAGGGGTCGACCGGTTGCCCCTCGGGCTGCTCCCGGCAGTCTGTGCCCGGCAACCCGCGCCCGGGCCGGCTACTTGACGAACCTGCTCGTTCTCCGGTCGGCCAGCACCTGCCCGCCGGTCTGGCAGGTGGCGCAGTACTGCAGCGAGCTGTCGGCGTAGGTCACCTCGCGCACCACGTCGCCGCACACCGGGCACGCCTCCCCGGTGCGCCCGTGCACAGCCATGCCGCCACGCTTACCGTCCTTGAGCTCCTCGGGCGCCGACCCCACGGCCCGCTCGGTGGCCGCCACCAGCACCCCGTGCACCGCCTCGGCCAACCGCCCCACCTCGTCGGCGCCCAGGCTCGCCCCCAGCGCGAACGGGCTGAGCCGCGCCGTGTGCAGCACCTCGTCGGACCACCCGTTACCGATGCCGCTCACCACCGACTGGTCACGCAGCACCCGCTTCACCTGCGTGCGCCAGTCGGCCAGCACGCCGGCCCAGAACAAGTGCCGCTCCTCCGCCGTGGTCGACGCGGTGACACCCACCTCCCCGGTGGCGGTGTCCACGGCCACCAGCGGCGGCGACTCCAGCGGCGGGCGCAGGCTCACCGCATCGGGCCCGAGCGAGGTGAGCTGCTCCACGGTGGTGAGGTCGTCGGTCATCCACACCGACAGACCCTTGCGGGTGCCGGCCTCGGTGAGGTCGAAGCCCGAGCCGTCGTCGAGCGTCACCCGCAGCGCCACCGGCGACTTCCCGCCCGGCCGCAGGCGCGTGCGCGGCACCTGCTCGTGCCACTGCACCCACCCGGCACGCATGAGGTGCACCACCACGTGGGTGCCGTCCACCACCACGTCCAGCAGCTTGCCGTAACGGCGGACCCCGTCCACCGGCCGCCCGTGCAGCGACTGCGGCAGCACGTCCACCGTCTTGAGCGCGCTGAAGCTGGCCAGCGCCACGTCGGCCACCACGCGGTCGGCCAGCCGCTCGCCCAACGAGACGGCCAGGCCCTCCACCTCGGGCAGCTCAGGCACGCGGGCCCTCCACCGCAGCGCGCGGCTCCCCGGGGGCCGGCGCGCCCCCCTCGGCGCGGCCACCCACAGCGCGCAGCAG
>NZ_KV824475.1:0-670 GCF_001816045.1 Kytococcus sp. HMSC28H12 | reverse complement strand
AGGCCGGCGACCCCGCCCGGGCGGCACTCGCCCCGCCGCTGGCCGCGGAGATCCACGGGCTGCAGGTGCTGGCCGAGGGCGTGGAGGACGCCGCGCACAACACCACCCGGTTCGTGGTGCTCAGCCGCGAGGCCGTCGTGCCGCCGCGCGACGCCGGGCCGCTGGTGACCACGTTCGTGTTCACCGTGCGCAACCACCCGGCCGCCCTGTACAAGGCGCTGGGCGCCTTTGCCACCAGCGGCATCAACATGACCAAGCTGGAGAGCTACATGCTCGACGGGCGGTTCACGGCCACGATGTTCCTCGCCGAGGTGGACGGCCACCCCGAGGAGCCTGCCCTGGCCGGGGCGCTGGAGGAGCTGACCTTCTTCACCACCGACACGCGCGTGCTGGGCACCTACCCGGCGTCCCCCTGGCGGGACGGGAGGCACTGAGGCGGAGCGGTTCTGGCCCGGCCCGCGTCGAGGCGGGACCACTGGCCCACGAGGGCTCCCACACCGAGGGCGACGCAGGTGACCACCCACTCACCCGACCCCTCCGGGCGGACGATCCCCAGGGCGGCGGCCGCGGCGGCGGCATGCCTGGCCAGCGCCGTGTCACGGTCACCCCGGAGGGCGAGGCCGGCGAGGGCGCGAGGGGGGGTTGTCCACAGGGTGGGTGGTGGTCGGGC
>NZ_KV824474.1:0-2551 GCF_001816045.1 Kytococcus sp. HMSC28H12 | reverse complement strand
CGCGGCGTCGGGCGGTGGGGGCTCAGGCGGTGCCGAAGCCCACGCGGCCACGGTCCTCGCTGCCGAGGTCCACGTAGCCGATTTGGGCGCTGGGCACCATCACGGAGCGGCCCTGGGCGTCGGTGAGCTCCAGCACCGGGGTGCTGCCCTCGAGGGCGGCCTGCACGGCTGCGCGCACCTCGGCGGCGGGCTGGTCGACGTCGATCGTGACCTCGCGGGCGACCTCGCGGATGCCGATGCGGATGTCCATGCTCAAACCTCGTCTTCACCTCGGGGGATGGGTCCTGCCCCAGCGTATGTCGTGTGCTCCGGCGCCCTGACGCCTAGGGTGGAGGCCATGTCCACCGTCGCCCCCGACCAGACCGCCCCGTCGACCCCGCCCGAGCGGCGGATGGCCGGCCCCGGCACCCCCCTGGCCGACATGGCCCCCGAGTTCGACCGCGCCACGGTGCAGCGCTACGCCCGCAACATCGCCACCCCCGGCATCGGCATGGTGGGGCAGCGCCGCTGGTCGGCCGCCCGGGTGGCCGTGGTGGGTCTGGGTGGCTTGGCCTCCCCGGTGCTGGAGTACCTCGCCGGGGCCGGCGTGGGGGAGCTGCTCGTGGTGGACGTGGACCCGGTGGAGCTCTCCAACCTCCAGCGCAAGCCCATCTTCGGCGCCGAGTGGGTGGGACGGCCGAAGGTGGAGGCGGCCGCCGCGGGTGTGCACCGCATCAACGACCGGGTGGACGTGCGGATGGTGGACGGCTACGTCACGGCGGAGAACGCCCTGGGGCTGCTGGAGCGCTACGACGTCATCGTCGACTGCACCGACACGCCCGAGGCGCGCCGCGTCATCGCCCGCACCGCGGCGGAGCTGGCCGTGCCCCACGTGTGGGGCGCCGTCGAGCAGTTCAGCGGGCGAGTGGCCACCTGGTGGGCGCCGCACGGGCCCTGCTCGGAGTGCACCCCGGACATCGAGCCGCCGAGCTCCTCGGCGCTGTCGTTCACCGAGTCCGGCGTGTTCGGCCCGGTGACCGGCCAGGTGGGCATGGTCATGGCCACCGAGGCGCTCAAGCTGCTGCTGGCTCTCGGCGAGCCGCTGCTGGGCTGGATCCTGCAGGTGGACACCCTCACCCAGCAGTGGACGGACGACCGCCGCGCCGCCGACCCGCAGTGCCCCGTGTGCCGTCCCGCGGCCTCCAGCGAGCGGGCTTGGGCGCACACCGGCGGCATCACGCTGCCGCCGGCCGACGAGCTGTGGCAGCCGCCGGAGCTCGACGCCTCGACGCTCCAGCAGATGATGCAGAACCGGGAGGAGTTCGAGCCCTTCGTGCTGCTCGACGTGCGCGGGGAGCACGAGCGCGAGGTGGTGGCCCTGGACGGCTCCTTCCACCTGTCGCTGGACGAGGTGCGCGAGGGGAAGGCCAAGGAGGTCTTCGGGCCGCACGACAACGTGGTGGTCTACTGCCGCAACGGGCGCCGCTCGGCCGAGGCCGCGCGCCAGCTGCACGCGCAGGGCTTCGGCGGGGTCTTCCTCCTGGACGGCGGCCTCACGCAGTGGGCGCGCGAGGTCGACCCCGAGCTGCCCGTCTGGTGAGTCGGCCCGGGCCGGAGGTTGTCGGTGGCCCGTGGTCCGATGGGGGCATGACCCCCTCGCCCCGCGCCCACCTCGTGCTCGGTGCCCCCGGCACCGGCCGCTCCACCCGGGTGGTCGAGGAGGTCCTGGCCCACCTCGAGGGCGGGGGAGACCTCTCGGAGGTGCTCGTGCTGGCGCCCTCGCGTCTCACGGCATCGATGCTGCGCGAGCGGCTCGAGGAGCGCTGGCAGCGGGGTGCCACTGGCATGCCCGTCTACTCGCACCAGGCCTTCGGGTTCTCCGTGCTCAGCCACCACGCGCGGCTCACCGGGGCCGAGCCGCCGAGCCTGCTCACGGGCGCCGACCAGGACGCGGTGCTGGCCGACCTGCTGGCCGGCGTGGCCGGTGACGACGCGGCCTTCGCCGCCGCAGGCTGGCCCGAGGAGGTGCGGGCGGCGGTGGGCACGCAGGGCTTCCGCGACCAGGTGCGGGACCTGTTCATGCGTGCGGTGGAGCACG
This sequence comes from Kytococcus sp. HMSC28H12, assembly GCF_001816045.1. Classification (NCBI taxonomy): domain Bacteria; kingdom Bacillati; phylum Actinomycetota; class Actinomycetes; order Micrococcales; family Kytococcaceae; genus Kytococcus; species Kytococcus sp. HMSC28H12. The sequence continues at coordinate 474 of NZ_KV824474.1, read as the reverse complement.
GGGTCACCGCCGGGGAGCTCGCCGCGCTGGACGACCAGCAGGGGGAGTGCGGCACGTCGGGGTTGTGGCGCGCCGCGGCGGGCCTGATGCGGGAGTACGAGCAGGTCACGGCGCTCGCCGACCACCAGGCGGTGGACGCGGCGTGGGTGGTGGCCGCCGCCGCGGACCTGCTGGTGGTGGACGACGCGCTGGCGCAGGTGGTGGCCGAGCCGCTGCGGCTGGTGCTCGTGGACGACGCGCAGGAGCTCACGGCCGGGACGCAGGCGCTGCTGGACGCCCTGGCCGTACGGGCGCCGGACGCGCGGTGGGTGCTGGTGGGCGACCCGGACGCCGCCGTGCAGGGCTTCCGGGGTGCCCGCCCGGGGGCCTTCGTGGAGTGGGCGGGTGACCCGGAGCCGGAGGTGCTGGGGCGTTCGGTCCGGCACGGGCCGGTGCTGCGCGCCGTGGCCGACCGGGTGACCGCCCGCATCGGGG
>NZ_KV824473.1:0-4892 GCF_001816045.1 Kytococcus sp. HMSC28H12 | reverse complement strand
CACGCCCACGACCCCGGGGCCGGAGGCGCCCACGGATCCCGCCCGGGCCCGCCCCGCCGTCACCGTGGCGGCCGGCGACACCCTGTGGGAGATCGCGGCGCGCCACCTGGGACCGAGGGCCTCGGCGCGCGCCGTGGCCGACGAGTGGCCGCGTTGGTACGAGGCCAACCGCGAGGTCATCGGGAACGACCCGAACCTCCTGCTGGCCGGCACCCGCCTGGTGGCCCCCGCCCCGCGGACGGGGGGTGCGCGGTGACCGCCCGTCCCGAGGCGCAGCAGGTCGACTTCTTCGACCGCCAGCCCACGTCGACCCACGACCTGCCGGCGGCCCTGCCCTGGGCGGCCCACCTCAGCCGCACGGTCGTGGAGGTGATGGAGGGCTCCCGCGACGCCACGCAGCTGAGCCGGTGGGTGACGCCCGAGCTGCTCACCCGCCTGGCCCGCCGCAACGCGCTCTCGCGACGACTGGGCCGGGCCACCGGAGGTGTGGGCGTGCGGACCGTCCGCGCCTGCCACGTCCGTGACGGCATCGTGGAGGTCTCGGCCGTGGTGGTGGTGCGCCAGCAGGTGCGCGCCATGGCGCTGCGCTTGGAGGGGCTCGACGGGCGTTGGCTGCTCACCGTCCTGGAGATGGGCTGACACGGCGGTGCCCCACCCGGGCAGGGCACCACCACCCGGTGGCCGGCACGCAGGAGGACCCCGGTGGGCACCGGGGTCCTCCTGCGTCGAAGGGCTGGTCGTCCGCCCGGCCGGTCAGCGGTTGCGCTGCTCCGCGCGCCGCTGGGCGCGGTTGCCCTGCGGGCCCGAACCGGTGCGGCGCTCCACGGTGCCCTCGGCGGTGGGGGCCGTGTACTGCCAACGGGCCTGGTCCTCGTTGGCGTCCACCGCGCCGCCGTGCTGGCGGCGCTGCTCCCCGGCGGCCAGCGTGGCCACCGCGTCGGCCGACGGCTCGACGTGGAACAGCCCGGCCACCGCCTCCTCCTTGATGGAGTCGGCCATGACGCCGAACATCTGGTAGCCCTCGCGCTGGTACTCCACGAGCGGGTCACGCTGCGCCATCGAGCGCAGGCCGATGCCCTCCTTGAGGTAGTCCATCTCGTAGAGGTGCTCGCGCCACTTGCGGTCCAGCACCCCCAGCACCACGCGGCGCTCCAGGTGGCGCATGACCGACTCGCCCATCTCGCGCTCGCGGTCGTCGTAGGCGTGCTGGGCGTCGTTGGTCAGCTCGTCGATGAGCAGGCCGGCGTCCACCCCGCCGATGCCGCCGGCGGCCTCCACCACGTCGTCCACCGTGAGCGACACCGGGTAGAGCTCCTCCAGGGCACCCCACAGGGTGTCGAAGTCCCAGTCCTCGGCGTAGCCCTCGGCCGTGGCACCGTGCACGTAGCCCACCACCACGTCGTTGATGAAGTGGCGCACCTGGGTCTCCAGGTCGGCCCCCTCGAGCACGCGCTTGCGCTCGGAGTAGATGACCTCGCGCTGGCGGTTGAGCACGTCGTCGTACTTGAGCACGTTCTTGCGCGACTCGAAGTTCTGGCTCTCCACCTGTGTCTGCGCACGCTCGATGGCCTTGGTGAGCATGTTCATCTCCAGCGGCTGCGAGGGATCGGCCCCCGCCATCGCGCGCTGCATGAGGCCCGAGTTGAAGCGCACCATGAGGTCGTCCTCGAGCGACAGGTAGAAGCGGGACTCGCCCGGGTCGCCCTGGCGGCCGGAGCGACCGCGCAGCTGGTTGTCGATGCGGCGCGAGTCGTGGCGCTCGGTGCCCAGCACGTACAGGCCGCCGAGGGCGAGCACCTCCTCGTTCTCAGCCTTCACGGCACGTTCGGCCTGGGCCAGCGCCTCGTCCCACGCCGCCTCGTAGGCCTCCGGCTGCTCGTCGGGGTCCAGGCCACGCTTCTTGAGGGCCGCCACGGCCATGAACTCCGGGCTGCCGCCGAGCATGATGTCGGTGCCTCGACCGGCCATGTTGGTGGCCACCGTGACCGCGCCCTTGCGGCCGGCCTCGGCGACGATGGCCGCCTCCTGCTCGTGGTACTTGGCGTTGAGCACCTCGTGCTTCACGCCGCGGGCCGTGAGCTGCTCGGAGAGGTACTCCGACTTGCTCACGCTCGTGGTGCCCACGAGCACCGGCTGGCCCGTGCGGTGGCGCTCCACGATGTCCTCGACCACGGCGGCGAACTTGCCCTTGGCGTTGAGGAAGACCAGGTCCGAGCGGTCCTGGCGCTGCATCGGCCGGTTGGTGGGGATCGGCACCACGTCCAGCTTGTAGATCTGGTGCAGCTCGGCCGCCTCGGTCTGGGCGGTACCGGTCATGCCCGAGAGCTTCTCGTACATGCGGAAGTAGTTCTGCAGGGTGACCGTGGCCAGGGTCTGGTTCTCCTGCTTGATCTCCACCTTCTCCTTGGCCTCGATGGCCTGGTGGATGCCGTCGTTGTAGCGGCGGCCGGCCAGCAGGCGGCCGGTGTGCTCGTCGACGATGTGGACCTCGCCGTCCATGACGACGTAGTCCTTGTCCTTGGTGAACAGCTCCTTGGCCTTGATGGCGTTGTTCAGGTAGCCGATGAGCGGCGTGTTGCGGGCCTCGTAGAGGTTGCGCACGCCGAGGTAGTCCTCGACCTTCTCGATGCCGGACTCCAGCACGCCCACGGTGCGCTTCTTGATGTCGACCTCGTAGTCGCCGGTGGCCTCGATGCCCTTGAGGCGGTCGGCGGCCGTGCCCTTCTCGAGCATCTGGGCGACGGTGGCGAAGGTGGAGTACCAGCTGGTGGCCTGGTCGCCGGGGCCGGAGATGATCAGCGGGGTGCGGGCCTCGTCGATGAGGATGGAGTCCACCTCGTCGACGATGGCGAAGTGGTGGCCGCGCTGCACGAGCTCGTCGGTGGACCACGCCATGTTGTCGCGCAGGTAGTCGAAACCGAACTCGTTGTTGGTGCCGTAGGTGATGTCCTTGGCGTACTCCTCGCGGCGCTGCGCGGGGTTGAGCTTCGAGAGGATCACGCCGGTCTCCAGCCCGAGGAAGCGGTGCACGCGGCCCATGAGCTCGGCCTGGTACTCGGCCAGGTAGTCGTTCACGGTGACGACGTGCACGCCCTTGCCGGTGAGCGCGTTGAGATAGCTCGGCAGCGTGGCCACGAGCGTCTTGCCCTCACCGGTGCGCATCTCGGCCACCGAGCCGTTGTGCAGGGCCGCGCCACCCATGACCTGCACGTCGAAGTGCCGCTTGCCCAGGGTACGTACGGCCGCCTCGCGGACGGTGGCGAAGGCCTCGGGCAGCAGCGCGTCGAGCGACTCGCCGTCGGCCAGACGGGCCTTGAAGCGGTCGGTCTGCTCACGCAGCTCAGCGTCGGTGAGCCCCTGCACCGAGGCCTCCTGGGCGTTCACGGCATCGACCGTGCCCTGCAGACGGCGCAGGACGCGTCCCTCTCCCGCTCGCAGCACGCGGTCGATGATCTTCGGCACGGAGGTCTCCTCGGGTCGGCTCGGCACCGTGGGGCGTCAGCACTCGCCCCAGCGGCCCGGACAGCCTAGTTGACGGCCCGCGCGAAACCGGCGTGACCGCCCCCGGACCACCGGTGTTGGATGGTGCGCATGCCCGACGCCGCCACGCCCTCGCCCGAACCCACCCCGCAGAGCACCGCCGAGGTGGCCGCCCGCACCTGCCCCGAGCTGGTGGACGGCGACGTGCGCCTGCGCCTGCACACGCCGGCCGACGTGCCCGCCGTGGTGGCCACGAGCAACGACCCGGTGACCGTGCACTGGACCACCGTGCCGCAGCCGTACGACGAGGGCGCGGCCGCCTGGTGGGTGGGCCACATGCACGAGGGGTGGGCGCTGCGCGCCGGCGGGGACGCCTCGGGGGTGATGGGCTGGGCGGTGGACGCCCGCGACGAGACCGGGCAGTGGGTCTTCGCCGGCCAGGTGGAGGTGCGCCCCATCGGCGGCGGCGTGGGCGAGATGGGCCTGGTGCTGCACCCCGACCACCGCGGCCGGGGCCTCATGGTGCCCGCCGCGGCGATGGCGATGCGCTGGGCCACCGAGCACGGGGGGCTGCGGGTGCTGCACTGGAAGGCCGCCGTGGGCAACTGGGCCTCGCGCCGCACCGGGTGGCGGCTGGGCTACCGCTTCTCCGACGCCGTGCCCGGCCTCATGCCGCAGGAGCGGGCGACCTTCGACGGGTGGATCGGCACCTGGGAGGCCGGCGAGCCCATCGAGCCGCGGCACCCCTGGCACACGCCGTCCACCCTCGACGTGCCCTCCGGCACGGACGCGACCGGACGCGAGCTGCCGGCGGTGCGGCTGCGCGCCTGGGAGGAGGGCGACCGGCCGACCGACCCGGAACCCGACCCGCTGGGCGACCGCTTCATGCCCGGCATGATGCCGCCGGCCGACGAGGCCGGGTACGACGCGTGGTTGACCCGGCAGCGCACCCGCATGGCCACCGGCGAGATGGTGGCCTGGGCGATCGTGGACCCGGCCACCGACCGCGTGGGTGGGTACCTGCAGCTGGGCCGGCTGGGCCACCCCTTCTACCCCGGCACCGCGTCGGTGGGCTACTCGCTGTACCCGCACGCCCGCGGGCGGGGCCTGCTGCACGCCGCACTGGTGGCGCTGGCCGACCACGCCTTCACCCCGGCCGCCGAGGGGGGTCTGGGGCTCGCGCGCCTCGAGGCCGGGTGCGAGGCCGGCAACCGCGGCTCAGCCGAGGCGCTGCGGCGGGCCGGGTTCGGGCTGGTGGGCATCGAGCGGGCCTCCAGCGGCCGCCGGGAGGACCTGCAGGACGGGTACCTGTTCGAGCTGCTCAACGACGCCGAGGTGCCCGACCCGACGGGCGGCAACCGCCCCAACCCGCCCGCGCCACGGCCGGCGGCCGTCACGCGTGCCCGCGACGC
>NZ_KV824472.1:0-15998 GCF_001816045.1 Kytococcus sp. HMSC28H12 | reverse complement strand
CGCCCCGCACCAGCTGGTGCGGGGCGCCCTCCCCAGAAGAAGATGCCGTGCGGCCGGCGGTCAGTCGCGGGTCAGCGCGGTGGAGCCGGAGCACTTGGCGGTGCCGGCCGGCACGTCGATGGCCGTCATGGCGGCCTCGGCGGCCTTGCACTCGGCCGAGTCGGCGCCGAACAGCTCGATGGCCGACTCGATGACGCCCTCACGGGCCTCGGCGTAGCCGGAGGACGAGGTCAGCTTGGTGGAGAGCGTGGTGTACCAGATCTTCTCCATCGCCTCGCGGCCCCCGCCCTCGACGGTCGAGCCGTCGCAGGTGGGCGAGTCGTACTTCACACCGTCGATCTCCTTGGCGCCCGAGCCCTCGGAGGCCAGGAAGAACCAGTGGTTCAGCGGGCCGGAGCCCTGGTGCGGGTCCATGGAGTCGATCTCGGCCGAGTAGCAGCTGGGCGAGGAGCCGTCCTTCTGCGGGTCGTCCATGTAGCGCAGCGGGGTGCCGTCGCCGTTGATGTCGATCTGCTCGCCGATGAGGTAGTCGCCCTTGTCCTGCGCGTTCTGGGCGTGGAACTCCACGGCGGTGCCGAAGATGTCCGAGGTCGCCTCGTTCAGCCCACCGGACTCGCCGCTGTAGACGAGGTTGGCCGTGGCCTCGGTGACGCCGTGGCTCATCTCGTGGGCCGCCACGTCCAGGGCCACCAGCGGGTTCTGGTTGCCCTCGCCGTCGCCATAGGTCATCTGCTGGCCGTCCCAGAAGGCGTTGACGTAGTTGTCGCCGTAGTGCACGCGGCTCGTGGCGCCCTTGCCGTCGTCCCAGATGCCGGCACGCTTGTGCACGGCCTCGAAGTAGTTGTAGGTGGACTGGGCGCCGAAGTGGGCGTCCACGGCGGCCGAGGCCGGGTCCTTCATGGTGCCGTCGCCCCAGGCGTTGTCCTCGTCGGTGAGCACCTCGCCACCGGACTCGGAGTTGCCCATGTCGATGGTCTGGTGGCCCTTCTCGTCCTCCATGGTGAAGGCGCCGTCGGAGCCCGCGGTCTCCATCTTCACGTCACCCACGTAGATGCCCTTGCCGGTGCCCTCCACGTGCTTGATCTCGTCCCAGGAGCCCAGCACCTCGCCGGTCTCGGCATCGACGTAGGACTTCACGCGCGAGGGGGTCTGGTCGGCGCGGACGCCGGTGGTGGTCACCTCGTAGGCCAGACGCGGCTCGTCGCCGTGGGCCCAGACCACCAGCTCGCCCTTGCTGGCGTTCTCGGTGGCCGCGGTGGAGGCGGCCTTGCCCTTGGAGAGGGCGGCGGCCTTGGAGAGCTTGGGGGTGGTGCTGGCCACGGCGACCTCGGCGGAGGCCTTGTGGGTGTCCTTGACCTGGCCCTGGCCGTCCACGGCCACCACCATGTCGCCGCCGATGACGCGCAGGCCCTTGTAGGTGCGGTCGTAGCGGACGTGCTCGAAGCCGTTGGCGTCGGTGACGCTGCCCTTCTTCACCAGACCCTCGTCGGAGCCGGCGCCCAGCTGCTGGGCCACGGAGGGCTGGGCGGCCGCGGTGCCGTCGGCCAGCGGCAGGGCGTGCGCGGTCGGCAGCACCATGCCGGCGGTGGCGATGGCGGCAGCGACCCCCAGCGAGCTGCTTCGGACGGTGCGGAACATGGTGCCTCCTTGGTCAGGGCCGCCGCGTGGCGTTCCCCGGTCGTGTGTCGTGCGGCGGCCTCTCCCGTCGCGGTGCCCACACGCTCACCCGCTGGTGTGACCTGGGACAACCCTGTTGACCGAGCCGTGGTCCGTGGCCGAAGAACTCTTGACCGTTCGTGGGGGCGAGCCCGGGACGGCAGTGGTGGACGACGGCCGGAGTTGACCGTCGCCGGCCCTCACCCGAGGTCGAAGACGCGCACCGGCAGGCCGAGCCCGTGGTCGGTGCCCTCCCCGCCGCCACGCAGCATCGCGGGGATGAACTCGGCCGGGTCCGGGTGGTCCGGCAGGGCCTCGAGGTAGGCGGCGTGCTGCTGCAGGGAGGCCACGGCCCGCTCGGCGTCCTGCGGCTCCAGCGCGATGACGTGGTCCGGCTCGGCCGCGCCGGTCACCACCACCCAGCGGGTGCTCCACGGGTCGAGGCCCTCCTCGTCCACGAGCTCGGGGAAGATCCACCGGTTGCCCGCCGCGGCCACGGCATCGACCGCGGTCAGCCCGGCGACGCGGTGGTCGGCCTGGTTGAGGCCCCACGGCGCCACGTCCGCCCAGGTCGTGGTCATGACCAGCTGCGGGCGCACCTGGCGGATGACCCGGGCGATGTCGCGCCGCAGCGCCAGGGTGGGCTCGAGCACGCCGTCGGGGTGGTCGAGGATGCGCAGGTCCCCCACGCCCACCTGGCGGCAGGCGCTGCGCTGCTCCTCCGACCGGATGCGGCGCACCGTGTTGGGCTCCTGCGGCATGCCCGCCTCCCCGTGGGTGAGCAGCAGGTAGGACACGTCGACACCCCGGGAGGTCCAGTGCGAGACCGCCGCCGATGCGCCGTACTCCATGTCGTCGGGGTGGGCCACCACGCACAGTGCGCGTTCGAGGCCGTCGGGGGCGAAGGGCTGCAGTCCGCTCATGCGCCCACTGTGGCACCGCGTCGGCCACGGCGGAACCGCTGGCTACGCTGGCGCGGTGTTCCGCCAGCTGCCGCCCTCCACCCGCACCGACCTGCAGGTCGACGCCCTGTCCGGCTCGGTCGTGACCGATGCCGGGGACCACCTCGTGGTGCGCACCCCCGCCAACCCGGAGTACCACTGGGGCAACGCCGTCCAGGTGACCTCCGGGGACCCGGACGACGCCGCCCGCTGGGTGGCGGTGTTCGAGGCGGAGTTCCCCCAGGCGACGCACCGTGCCATCGGCCTGCCGCGCGAGCCCGACCCGACGGCCTGGGCCGGCACGGGGCTGGAGCCCGACGTGGTGGAGACCCTCACCGCCACGTCGACCCCCTCCCCCACCCCGGTGCCCACCGGCTTCACGGTGCGCCCGCTCGACGACGCCGCCTGGGAGCAGCGCCTGGCGCAGGAGCTCGCGGAGAACGCCGCCACGGGTGAGTACCCGGCCGATGAGTACGCCACGTTCATGGCCGGGCAGGTGGCCGCCCGGCGCCGTCTCGTGGACGAGGGGCGTGCCCACTGGGTGGGGGCCTTCACCGCGCAGGGCGAGCTCGCGGCCTCGTTGGGGGCGGTGGTGCTCCAGGGCGAGCCCGTGACGGCGCGGTACCAGTCGGTGCTCACCGCTCCGGCCCACCGTCGGCGGGGTCTGGCGCGCCACCTGCTCACGGTCGCGGCCGAGTGGGCGTGGGAGCGCGGCGCCCGCGAGCTGGTGATCGTGGCCGACGCGGACTCCGACGCCGGGCGGCTCTACCGCGCGGCCGGCTTCACGCCCGGGCCCCGCGGCCACGGCATGTACCGCGCGGCGGTCGAGCCGCGCACCGACACCCGCCCCGGCGAGGTGGTCGGCGGCACCACCACCTGGCCGGGACTCACCGACCCCGACCACTCCGCCTGGTACACCGAGCGCATGCGCTCGCTGGCCGCCAGCGGGCAGGACGTGCAGGGCGAGACGCGCCTGGTGGACGTCCTGGCGCCGCGCGGTGCCCGCCTCCTGGATGCCGGGTGCGGCCCCGGGCGGCACGCCGGCCACCTTCTGGGGCTGGGTTTCGACGCCGTGGGGGTGGACGTGGACCCCGCGCTCGTGGCCGCGGCCCGCGAGGACCACCCCGACGGCACCTGGTTGGTGGCCGACCTGGCCACGCTGGACCTCGCCGCCCACGGGCAGCCGGAGCCGTTCGACGGGGCCCTCATGGCCGGCAACGTGCTGGACTTCGTGGCGCCCGCGGCTCGTGGTGCGGTGCTGCAGCGGGTGGCCGCGCACCTGGTGCCCGACGGCTTCGTGGTGGTGGGCTGCCGCACCACCACCGGTTTCGACACCGCCGCGCTGGACGCGCTGCTGGCCCCGGCGGGCCTCACGCTGGAGCACCGCTTCAGCACCTGGGACCTGCGCCCGTGGACGCCCGAGGCCGAGTTCGCGGTGAGCGTGCTGCGCCGCCAGGGCTGAGGCTCATGCGGGGCCGGTGAGGCCGGGGCTGGCCTACCCCAGGTGGTGCCGTGGCCAGGACGAGATGTCCCGCAACAACTGGCGGTCGTGGGTCGCGACCACGACGGCGGCCGCGGTGCCCTGCATCCACTTGGTCAGGTCGTCCACCACCCCGGCCGAGAGGTGGTTGGTGGGCTCGTCCAGGAGCAGGAGGTCCGGGCGCTGCGCCAGCACCAAGTGCAGGTGCAGGCGCCGCTGCTGCCCCGGGGAGAGACGCCCCACGGGGGTGCGCAGGAGGTCGGCGTCCACGAGGCCGGAGGGTGCGGCGTGGCGGCCGCGCTGTTCGGCCAGGGTCCTGTCGATGAGGTGCTGCGCGGTCATCTCCTGTGGCCAGTCCGGCACCTCCTGCGAGAGCAGCACCACCCGGCCGGAGGGGTGCCGGTGGACCGTCCCGCCGGTGGGCTCCAGCGTCCCGGCCAGGAGTCGCAGCAGGGTCGACTTGCCCGCACCGTTGGCCCCGGTGACCACAAGGTGGTCACCACCACCCACGGTGAGGGTGGTGGGCACCAACCGCCCGGTCACGGCCACCTCATCGCAGTCCAGCAGGACGCGCGCGCCCGCTCCGGGGAGTTCGGGGAACCGCCGCTCGGCCGGGGGTGGCGGCACCGTCAGGGCGTACGCCTCCAGGGCCTCCTGCCGCCGGTTGAACGCCTGCACCGCACCCGCAGCCCGGGTGGCCCGCTGGTGCTTGCCGGTGCCCTTGTCCGGCCGCCACCCAGTGCGGAGGCGGCCGCGTGCCTCCTCGGCAGCCTGTTCCAGCTGGGCGCGTTCCTCGGTCTGCTCGGCGTACTCCTGCTCCCAGCGGGCGCGGTCCCGGCGGCGGCCCTCCACCCAGGCCTCGTGACCTCCCGCGTACAGGCGTGGCCGGCCGTTCGAGCTCGGGTCGAGGTCCAGGAAGGAGGTGGCCACGTCGTGCAAAAGCGCGCGGTCGTGGCTGACCACGGCCCATCCCCCGCGGTGCTCGCGCAGGCGGTCAGTGAGGAAGGCCAGGCTGGTGGCGTCGAGGTGGTTGGTGGGCTCGTCCAGCAGCAAAAGGTCGGAGTTCCCGCCCAGCGCGCAGGCCAACCGGACGCGGTACCGCTGGCCCACCGACAGCCTGGCCAGGGCGCGTTCGCGGTCGGTGCAGGCATCCAGACCGGCGAGGGCAACGTCAATGCGGCGCTCGGCATCCCAGGCGTCGAGCACCGTGGCCCGGTCCAGGGCGGCTGCGTACTCCTCGTCCGCCCCTGCGCGTTCCTCCGCAAGGGCCTGCGTAGCCCCATCGAGCCGTGACAGCGCGTCCAACGAGGGGGCGATGGCGTGACGCACCAGGGAGCCGACGGTCTCCCCCGCACGGGAGGCCAGGTCCTGCTCCACCAGGGTGAGGGTGCCCACCCGGCTCAGCTGCCCCGCATCGGGCTCGAGGGTGCCGGCCAGGACGTGGAGCAGGGTGGTTTTACCCCGTCCGTTCTCGCCGACGATGGCCAGCCGGGACCCGGCGGTCACGCTGACGTCGACGTCGGTCAGGAGGGTGCGGTGCCCCAGGGTGACGTGGATGCCCTCGGCGCGGATGTGGGCGCCGGCACCCGCCGGGACGTCTGGCTGGGAGGGCGCGGAGGAGGGCGTGTCAGGGGTGGATGAGGCGCGGTGATCGATGTTCTGCATGGTGCTCTCTTCGACTCGTCAGGGAGCCGGGCAGCACTGACAGGACCGCCCGGCGGGGACCGTGACGGCGTGCAGAGGAAGAAGGGTCGACTCCGCCGCCGTCAGCGGCGGGTGCGGAGCCTCATCGATGCGGTCATGCACCCATCGTAGGCGCGTGGGCCGGGCAGTGCAGCGAGTTTCCTGCGTCGCACCGGGGTGCCGCGTCGCTCAGGAGGCCGCGGCGGTGGCGCGACGGTCACGGGCGGCCACCCACAGCAGCGGGACCACGGCCAGGCCCAGCACCGCGCCGAGCCAGGACAGGCCCGCGAAGCTGCTGGCAGCCACGACCATGCCGGAGAAGGCACCTCCAGCGGCACCGGCCAAGGCGATGAGGACGTCGATGGTGCCCTGCGTCCGGGCGCGGTTGGCCGGGACGGTGCCGTCCACCACCAGGGCCGTGCCGGAGATGAGGCCCAGGTTCCAGCCCAGGCCCAGCAGTACCAGGGCCAGGACGATCCACCCCATCGACTCGCCCGGGGCCAGGGCGGCCACCACCCCGGCGGCCAGGAGCGTGGCGCCGGCTGCGGCGGCCATGGGCAGGCGCCCGACGCGGTCGATGAGGGCGCCGGTCACCAAGGAGGGCAGGTACATGGCGGCGATGTGGAGGCTGATGACCAGCCCCACGTCACCCAGGTCGTGGTGGTGGGCCCGCATGTGGACCGGGGTCATGGTCATGATCGCGACCATCACCACCTGGGTCATCACCATGACGCCGGCGCCCACCCAGGCGGTCGGACGTGCCGGGGGCAGAGAGGTGCTGGCGGTGACCGGTGCCGTGGCAGCCCCGCGTGTGTCTGGTTCGTGGGCCGCGGGGTCCGGATCGGCATCCGTTCCGGCCAGCGTCTTGGCCAGCAGGAAGGGGTCCGGTCGCAGCATGACCAGCAGGACGGCGCCCGCCGCCAGGTAGGCGACCGAGGCCAGCATGAACGGACCCGCCAGCGACGGAATCCCCCAGGCTCCGGCCAGTCGGCCCAGCGGTTCCACCAGGTTCGGTCCGGCGACGGCGCCGACCGTGGTGGACACCATGGCCATGCTCACCGCGGTCGCGCGGCGCTGCGGCGTGGCCAGGTCCGTGCCGGCGTAGCGGGCCTGCAGGTTGGTGGCTGTGCCGGCCCCGTAGACGAACAGAGCGAGGAACAGCAGCCACACCTGGCCCAGCACGGCCGCGAGGACCACGCCCGCGGCACCCACACCACCGACCGCGAAGCCGACCCCGAGGCCCATGCGTCGACCCCTGCCCTGGGTCACCCGGCCCACCAGGTAGGCCGCGAGCGCTGACCCCAGGGTCACGATCGCCACCGGGATGCCGGCCAGCCCCTGGGAGCCGAGCATCTCCTCGGCCAGCAGGGCACCGACGGTCGCGCCGGCCGCCAGTCCCGCGCCACCGAGCACCTGGCTGAGCACCACCACCCGCAGGGTGCGGGTCTGGATGGCGTCCCGTTGTTCCGGCGTGGACACAGCAGGGCCTTGAACAGCTGTGGGTGCGGTCACAGTGGTGCTCCTTCGGTCGGCCGCCGGTCATCCTGCCCCACGGGGAAGTGACCCCACGCGCCGCCGGCAGCATGCGCCTGTGGCAAGCACCTTCCAGGTCGTGACCGACACCCGGCACAGTCCCGCGCAGCTCTTCGAGCTGTCTCTGGACGTCGGCGAGCACGTGGGCTCCATGCGCAGCTCGGGAGAGATGGCCATCGCGGGGGTGACCTCCAGGATCCTCGACCTCGGCGACCAGGTGACCTGGCGTGCCCGCCACCTCGGCCTGTGGTTCCGGCTGACCGTGCGCATCACCGCCCTCGACCGCCCCCACCCGCGCCCTCACCGCCACCAGCACCGGGACCGGCGAGCTCGTCTCCGCCGCCCTCGATGCGGGGAACCGTCACCTCATCGTCGGCGTGGGTGGGTCCGCCTGCTCCGACGGCGGACTCGGCCTGCTCACCGCCCTGGGCGCCCATGTGCTCGACGCGGACGGTCAGCCCGTCCCGCCCGGCGTCCCCGGCCTGGAACGCGCCGCCCGCCTCGACCTGACGCCCGTCCGCGAGCGCCTCACCGGCATCCGCCTCACCCTGGCGGCCGACGCCACCAATCCCCTGCTCGGCCCCCACGGCGCCGCCGCCACGTACGGACCGCAGAAGGGCGCCGATGCGGTGACGGTCGACCGCATCCAGGCCGCCCTGACACGGTGGTCAGGTCTCCTGGTCGAGGCGGGGTGCCCGCCCGGGCTGGTCGAGTCACCCGGTGCGGGGCGGCCGGAGACGTGGGTCTGGCGTTGATGGCCCCGGGCGCTGAACGGGTCTCCGGTGTGGACATGCTGCTGGACCTCGCGGGGCTGGATGCGAACCTGTCCACCGCCGACCTGGTGGTGACGGGCGAGGGTCGCCTGGACGGTCAGACCCTCTCCGGCAAGGCACCCGCCGGGGTGCTGGAACGGGCGCGCCGGGCGGGTATTCCCGTGGTGGCCGTGTGCGGCACCACAGAGCTCAGCGAGGCCGAGGCCCGAGCGGCGGGGTTCACCGGCGTGGCCACCCTGCAGGAGCTCGAACCCGACCCCGCGCGGTGCCTGGCCGATCCCGCACCGCTGCTCCACCGCATCGGGGAGGACCTGGGGCGGCAGCTCAGCGCCGGCTGACCGCTCAGCGCGCGGCGGCCAGTTCGTCGTCCACCAGGACCTCGGCCGCACCGCGCCATCCGGCAAGGGCCAGCAGCACGCCGGAGAGCGCCATCAGCCACAGCACGATCGTCACGCTGCCGGTCGCGGCCACGATCGCCCCCACCGCCAGCGGCCCCACCGCCGCGAAGATGTAGCCCACCGGTTGCACGATGCCCGAGAGCCGCGCCGTGATCAGCGGGTCGGCGGTCCGGGCCGGCAGCAGCGCGATCACCATCGGGAAGGCGAAACCGCCGAGGCCCAGCACCAGCGCCCACACCAGGGCCAGCGAGTGCGGCGCCACGAGCAGCCCCAGGTACCCGATGGTGGTCAGCCCACCGCAGATCACCGCCAGCGTGCGCAGCGAGGACACCGTCTCGATGAGGCCGGGCATGATCCACCCGCCCAGCACGCCGCAGGCGGCGATGAGCGCGGTGTAGAAGCCGCCCATCCCGGCCGAGACGCCACCCTCGGTGTAGATGCGCGGCAGCCAGCCGAACTGGGTGTAGGCGTTGGTGGACTGCAGGGCGAACATCGCCGTGAGCGCCACGGCCGTCGGCGAACGCCAGATGCTCACGTGGGAGGCCTGCTCGGCCAGGGCGTTCCGCGGGAAGTCGTGGCCGGTCCGCCGGACGACCACCGCCCACATCGCCAGGGGCACCAGGGCGATCACCGCCCAGGCCAGCACCGAGATCCGCCAGTCGCCGCCGGAGGGGTCGGGTCCGTGACCGATGCGGGGCAGCACCGACGCACCCGGCAACCCGGTGAGTGGGATGGCCAGCATCGCGCCGGCCGAGCCGCCGATCGACAACACGGCCACGTAGACCGCCATCAGCTGCCGCTGCTGGGTGCCCGAGCTGTGCCGCTTCACCCACGCCGGCACGAGCACGTTGCCCAGCGCCCCGCCCACCAGGGCCAGGACGCTCAGGGCGAGGAAGATCCCCATCGAGCCGACCACCGGTCGCAGCGCCAGGCCCGCCACGGAGATCCCCAGCGCCGCCACGATGGCACCGCTCAGCCCCAGCCGGCGGCCAATGGGGACCGCCGCCAGCCCCAGCACGCCGAAGATGAAGGGCGGCAGCGCGGTCAGCACTCCGGCACCGAGCCCGCCCCCGCCGAGGTCGGCGGAGATGTCCGGCAGCAGCGGGCCCAACGAGGTGGCCGCGGGCCGCAGCATGAGCGCCACGGTGGCCACGGCCACGATTGCCACCACCGGACCCACGGGAAGACGGCGCCGGGATCCGATGGTGGGGGTGCACATGGAGCGAACCTTACGAGGCGGCCTCCTCCAGCGATGCCAGCGACTCCGCCAGGTAGTCCACCCCGAAGGCGGGCAGCGGCACCTCCTCGCGGAACCAGTCCGGGGTGTCGGTCCAGTCGTAGGTCAGCGTGACCTCGGTGGCCAACCCGCCGGCCTGGTCCACCGGCTCCAGCTCGTACCGCCAGGTCCACCACGTGTCCTCGGATAGGTGCCCGTCTCGCAGCATCCCCGGCGCCCACGCGATGACGCGCTCGGGCTCCAGCGCGATCACCCGGTTGTGCATGACGTACGGCTCGCCGTTCTGCGGGAAGGCCATGTTCATGCCGAACACCTGGCCCACGCGCGTCAGGGGCTCGGGCTCGATGGCGTCCCGCACCCAGTTGGTCGGCTCGGTGTCCTGGTGCCGGGCCGGGTCGCTCAGCACGGCCCACACCGCGGCGGCCTCCACGGGCATCCGGCGGGAGGCGGACATCACCTCACGGTCATCGCTCATGGAGCAACGGTCCCAGACAAACCCGTTGCGGTCCACGCCCACGGCTGTCAGGGTGACGCCATGGACTCCTGAGCTGACGCCCTCCCTCGTGACGCGGCATGCGCCCCGCGAGGAACGACGCTGCCCTCGGAAGGCCCCATGAACCACCCTCACCCCACGGACCCCACCACGTCCGCCGGCCACACGGCATCGGACCACCTGCGTCTGGACGGCATCTCCCGCACCTTCCCCGACCGCCGCGTGCTCACCGATGTCTCCCTGACGATCCCCGCCGGTCAGGTGGCCGTCCTCATCGGGGAGAACGGGTCCGGCAAGTCCACCCTCCTGCGCCTCGCCGCGGGCCTCGACGAGCCCGATGCGGGGACCGTCCACCGCACCGGGACGGTGGGCCTGCACCACCAGGAGCCACCGTTCGACCTGCACCTGACCGTCGAGCAGGTGCTCCAGCGGGCCACGGCCCCGGTCCGTGCCCTCATCGATGAGGTGGAGCGCGCCGGGCAGGAAGTCGCCGCCGACGTACCCGGGGCGACCGAGCGCCTGGCCGATGCCCTGGCCCGGGCCGAGCACGCCGACGCCTGGGAGATCGACCACCGCACCGACCGGGTGGTCGAGGGTCTGGGCATCTCCCGCATCCACCGCTCCCGCCGCGCGGACGAGCTGTCCGGCGGCCAGGTCTCGCGCCTGTCCCTGACGTGGTTCCTGCTGCGCTCGCCGCACACCCTGCTGCTGGACGAGCCCACCAACCACCTGGACGACGCCGCCGCGGGCCTGCTCACCGACCTACTGACAGCGTGGAAGGGGCCGGTCCTCCTCGCGAGCCACGACCGCACCTTCACCGACCAGGTGGCCGACGTGCTGTACGACCTCGACCCCTCTCCCCTGCCGTACGCGGACGTGGCGACCGACCACGACTCCCCCGGTTCCGGCCACGGCGTCACCCGGTTCACGGGTCGATGGGGTGAGTACCTCACCTGGCAGCGGCGCACGCGGGCCGAGTGGGAGACCCGCTTCCGCGACGAGCAGGCGGAGATCCGCCGGCTGGAACAGCGCGAGCGAGACGACCACACCGTCGGCCGCCCCGAGCGGGGACCGCGCACGGAGGCACGGGTTGCCAAGAAGTTCTACGCCGACCGCAACGCCAAGGTGGTGGCCCGGCGAGTCAACGACGCCCGCACGGCGCTGGAGCGACTCCGCGAGGAGCAGGTGCGCAAGCCCCCGGCCACCCTCACCTTCCGTGCCCTGGACGGGCTGTCCCGGGCGAGCGTGCCCCCGGGGCCGGTGCTCACCGCATCGGGCGTGGCCGTCACCGGACGCCTGGCGCCCACCTCGGTCTCGCTGACCGCCACCGACCGCCTGCTGGTCACCGGCCCCAACGGCAGCGGCAAGTCCACCCTGCTCGCCGTGCTGGCCGGCCCGCTGCGGCCCGATGCGGGGAGCGTCACCCGTGCGCCGCGGCTCACCACCGGCCTGCTCACCCAGGAACCGCGCCTGCCCGACGGCGACCCGACGGTCCGCGAGGCCTACCGGCTGGCCGTCGGCGACCGGGTGGCGCAGGAGGTGCCCCTGGCGGCCACGGGCCTGCTGGCCGGGCGCGACCTGGACCGCCCCGTGAGCCGCTTGAGCGTGGGGCAGCGCCGACGCCTGGACCTGGCCGTCGCCCTGGCCAGCCCGCCGGAGGTCCTGTTGCTCGACGAGCCCACCAATCACCTGTCCCTGCGGCTGGCCACGGAGCTGGAGGAGGCGCTGGTGGACTATCCCGGTGCCGTGGTGATCGCCACCCACGACCGCTGGCTGCGCGAGAACTGGGACGGCCGGGTGCTTGACTTGACCCCGTGACGCCCGCCTCCGCCGCCGACCACGCCGACCCGCCGCCGCGGGACCGGCGGGCTCGACGGGGTGGCCGCCGGGTGCTGGCCACGCTGGCCCGCACCCGGCTGGTCCGAGCGGCCCGCCGCTACCTGCTGGCGCACGGCAACGTGTACGCCGGGGGTGTGACGCTCTCGGCCATGATCTCGCTGGTGGCCGCGTTGACCCTGGGCGTCACGGTCTTCCGCCTGCTGCTGGGGCGCCACCCACGGCTCATGGACGCCCTCGTGGGCGCGGTGAACGACAGCTTTCCCGGACTGCTCGGCGACGAGGGACAGTCCGGCCTGGTCTCCACCGGGGACCTGGCCCTCCACGGCGGTCTCACCCTGGCCACCCTGGTGACCCTCCCGGTGCTGCTGTGGACGGCCACCAACGCGATGACGGACCTGCGCCTCTCGCTGCGCGCGATGTTCGGTCTGGGCTCGCTGCCGCTGCACCCCGTGCGGGCCAAGCTCTGGGACCTCGTGGGGATGCTGCTGCTGGGCACCTCCGTGGTGCTCACCGCACTGCTCTCGTGGGGCGCGACCTGGGCCACGCGCCAGGCCCTGGACCTGGTGCGGCTGGAGGCCGAGGCCGAGTGGCTCGTGCGCGGGGCCGCGCTCGCGGCGGCCGCCCTGGTGGACGCGCTCACCATCGGACTGCTCGTGCGGGTGGCGGCCAAGGTGCGCACCCCGTGGCCGCAGCGGTGGCGGGGTGCGCTGCTCGGTGCGCTCGGGTGGGGCGTGCTGCGCCTGGCCGGCACGTCCGTCATCGGGGCGTGGGACAACCCGCTGGTGGCCTCGTTCGCCGGCCTGGTGACCCTGGTGGTGTGGATCAACCTCGCCGTGCGGTGGGCCCTGTTCAGCGCGGCGTGGACGGCCGACCCGCCGGCACCCCGCGCGCTGGAGGGCGAGGAGGTGCACGCCGCCGAGGTGCCCAACTACGTCACCCTGGCCGCCCCGCACACGCTGCTGTGGCCCCACCACCGGGTGACCGGAGCCGTGCTCGCGCCCCGGGACGCGTGGCCGGACCACCGGGCCGGTGCCCACGCCCCGGGCCACGACCCGACTCCGGGTTGATGAATTTCCCAGCCGTCAGGTCTACCGTCCGGGACATGCCCCACGACGTGCCGATGACCTCGATCGACCTCGTCATGGCCCTGGCCGGTGACGACGTCGAGACCCGCGACCCCGACGAGGTGGCGCGCAGCATCGGGACCCGCCTGTCGGACTTCCGGCTGCGCTACAAGTTCGCGCTCGACGAGGTGCTCACCAAGATCGACATCCTGCGCGAGGAGGCCGAGGCCCGCGGGCAGCGCGGCCCCATCGAGCACGTGAAGCACCGGGTGAAGTCCTTCGACTCCATCCTCCACAAGATGAACCGCTTGGGCACCGGTCCGGACCTGGACGTGGTGGCCCGGGAGATCCGCGACATCGCCGGCGTGCGCGTGACCTGCCCGTACATCGAGGACACCTTCCGCCTGGCCGAGATGCTCATGGGCCAGCCGGACCTGACGGTGCTGGAGACCAAGGACTACATCTCCCACCCCAAGCCCAACGGCTACCGGTCGCTGCACCTCATCGTGAGCGTTCCGGTGTTCCTCTCCGAGGAGACGCTGGAGGTGCCCGTGGAGATCCAGATCCGCACCATCGCCATGGACTTCTGGGCCAGCGTGGAGCACGAGATCCGCTACAAGTACGCCGGCGGGCTGCCGCTGGAGGTGGCCGACACCCTGCTGGCCTCGGCGGCCACCGCGTGGGAGCTCGACCGCCAGATGTCCGGGGTGCGCCAGAGCGTGCGCTCGCTGGCTCCCCCGGCCTGAGGGCCGGCGCGCCCCGGGGCGGGGCACGCCGGCGCGGGCTCAGTCCTCCCGGCGCTCGTCCAGCTCGCGCTCGAGCTGCTCCACCGGGTTCTCCACCCGCGGCGGGTGCAGGATGGCGCGCGAGACGTTGTGGAACTCGTACCGGGCCAGCAGCTGGGCGGCGTCCTCCACCGGCAGCTCGTAGGCGTTGGCCAGCATGCGCACGTTCTCCGTGTAGAAGGCATGCAGCCGGTCCACGCTCTTGATGAACTCGATCTCCTTGGAGGCCATGGGGGGTCCCTTCGTCGGCGTGAACTTCAGCGTCCCCATCTTGCCCCACGACGCGATTCCGCGCACCCAGAATCGCACTAGGCTCCCCGGCATGGACACGTCCCCGCAGCTGGCCGTGGTCGTCAATCCCGTGCACGCCCTGTCCTCTCCCGCCGTCCGGGCCACGCGCGAGGTGGTGGCCGAACTCGGGTGGCCCGCGCCGCTCGTGCTGTCCACCACCCCCGACTCCCCCGGCGCCGAGCAGGCCCGGGAGGCGCTCGCAGCCGGGGCCACGCGCGTGGTCGTGGTGGGAGGCGACGGCACGGTGCGGCAGGTGGCCGACGCGCTGGCGGGCACCGAGTGCGTCCTGGGCATCGTGCCCACCGGCACCGCCAACCTGGCCGCCCGCAACCTCGGCTTGGCCCAGCTGACCCGCAAGGGCCTGCGCCACGCGGTGACGGCCGCGGTCACCACCGCCGGCGACCACATCGACGTCGGGCGCGCCACCTGGCGCGGCACCGAGGGGCTGCAGCGCGGCACCTTCCTGGTGACCGCCGGCATGGGTCACGACGCCGCGATCATCCAGGACGTGGAGAGTGCCGACAAGGAGCGCCACGGGTGGCGGGCCTACGTGCGCCCGGCCCTGGCGCGGGCCGCCGACCCCGGCTGGCCGGTCACCGTGGACGGCGAGGAAGGGGAACCGTGGAGCGTGCTGGTCACCAACTCCGGGGCCATCCCGTGGGGGCTCGGCGTCTCCTCGGCCCGCATGGACGACGGCCTGCTCCAGGTGGTCGTGGTGGACCCCGACCCGCTCGTGGAGTGGCTCACCGTGGCCCTGGCGGGGGTGCTGCCGCAGGTGCCGCGCCTGCCCGGCATCCGCCGGCACTCCACGGCGACCGCCACGCTGCGCCCCGACTCCCCCGCCCCGGCCCACCTCGACGGCGACCCGCTGGGCGAGGTGTGGGAGCTCACCTGCTCGGTGGAGCCCGCTGCCCTGTGGGTGGCCCGCCCCCACCCGGCGCGCGACTCCAGCCCCGCGCTCGACCCGCACGTGCTCACCAGCGCCACCCCCGCCGGGGTTGTCGCGGTCATCCGCTCCCTGCGCGAGGGTGGCATCACCCCGGCCGAGCGCGAGGCGGTGACCTCCGCCCTGCTGGCCCTCCAGGGCGAGCACTTCCAGGAGGTCAAGTACCTGCTCAACTCCGGCGGCGACGGGCACGACCTGGAGCACTTCGTCTACGACGTGCTCGATGCCGGGCAGCGGCGCCGGGTGCTCGACCACATCGCTGCCCAGGCGGTGCCGCACGACGAGCTGCGGGTGCTCAGCGACATCGACGACACCTTCAAGGCCAACCTCCACGACCGCCGGTACGACCGGGGCACCGTCTACCCGGGCGTGGTGGAACTGCTCGTGGCCCTGGACCGCTCCGACGCCGCGGGCGACGCCTCCCGCCCGGGCGACCTGACCTTCGTCACCGCCCGTCCCGCCGGTCCGCGCGACCTGCTGGAGCGCTACTCGGCCAAGGGCTTCACCGGGCTGGGGCTGCCGGCGCACACCATCCTCACCGGGACCGTCCGCGGGCTCGTGGACCGGGGACGGATGCGCGACGGCAAGGTGCGCAACATGCGCCGCGATGCCGCGCTGTTCCCCGAGTGTCGGCAGGTCTTCCTCGGCGACTCCGGCCAGGCCGATGCCGAGGTGGCCCTCGAGGTGCGCCGCCGCTGGCCGGATCACCTCACGGCGGCCTTCATCCACTGCGTCACCGAGGTGGACGAGGCCACCCGCGAGCGCTGGCGGGCCGCGGGAGTGCACCCCGTGGACGACTGGGCCCAGGCCGCGCGGGTGGCCGGGCAGCTCGGCCTCATCGACACCGCGGCGGTGCAGCGCGTGGAGGCCGCCGTCGCG
>NZ_KV824471.1:0-16109 GCF_001816045.1 Kytococcus sp. HMSC28H12 | reverse complement strand
CCACGACTACACCCTCAGATCGGATGAGCCAGATTGGGACCCTCGGAAGGATGTCGCTCTCCGGAGGGGTGGCCGTGAGATGGCCGCCGCGGTGGAGCGCCCATTCGGTGAAATGCAGTTGTTCACTCAGTTCGACGCGCCTGGCCGGCTTGTCGCGGAGTATCGAATCGACATGCCCCCTGGGTTCCGCATCCGGGTTCTCCCGGAGGCTGCTGGCGTTGCCATCGAGGACTCTCGCGGGAATCTGGTGGCAGGCATGGCGCCGGTCTGGGCGCGGTCGTCATCGGGCAAGAACCTGGGGACGCGCTATGTGTGGGATGAGCAGCGTGGGGTGCTTGCCCAGGAGATCGCCCCGTCAGGCTTGTTGCCCGAAGATTTCCCTGTGGTCGCCGACCCGTACTTGGGAAAGCGTCTTTATCACAAATCCACGATCTCTGGCACTAAGTCTCGGTACAAGATCAATGCCTTCGTGACGCCCTGGGGGCGGGCGTGGACTGGGCGCGCCACCTTCGGCTATCACCGGGATGAGGTCCGCTCCCAGCTGGGTGGTCGAGCGAGTTGGTACACGGGAACTATCCGTGAGCAGCACTACTGCCATGTTTTCTTCGGTGGTCCTACCCACTGGGAGCCGGACTACAACATGGAATCTTGGCGTCGGTATGTGAGTTGGTGGCGTCAAGCTCAAAACAAGTGCAACCCTTGATGTCAGGAGGCGGTTCTCGTGCAGCTGAGAAGATGGACTCTTCTCTCCGTGGTGACATGTCTGCCCATGCTTGTGGCGGGTTGTGCTGGCGTGGGTTCTCCGGACCCGCGTGAGGGGGACAGTGTGGCCACGGCCGCGGCGTTCTTCCACCGAGTGGAGCGCGGCGACGGTGACGCCGCTCGAGGCCTGGTGGTCGGCAGTGCTCCGGAGCAAACCGACGACGACGCGGCGGTCCGCTTCTATGCGGACCACTTCTCCTTCCCCGAGGGTGACTGCGACTTGGCCGACGACTGGAAGAGCAGTCAGCACAGGTCTTCTGAGATGACGATCCCCGCGGGCGTGGTGGGGGCCGAGCCAGGCGATGCTGTTGATTCCGTGACACTTCGCCTTGAGTGCGATGGGCGGGCGGCTACCGTCGACATCGCTGTGGTGCCGGATCGAGCCATGGTGCTCGTGAACGGTTGACCCCAGCGGGGGTGGGGCGTCCGACGGCGCCCACCCCCGCGCCCGCTCAGCCTCGCCCGGCGAGCAGACCATCCAGCACCAGCAGCCCCTCGGCCACCTCGCTGAACGACGTGCTCAGCGGCGACATGCCGATGCGGATGCCGTCCGGGTTGCGGAAGTCCGGCACCACCCCGGCCTCCCACAGCCGTGCGGTGAGCTCCCGCGAGTCCGGGTGCCCCAGCGTGATGTGTCCGCCGCGTCGCGCCGGGTCGGCAGGGGAGTCCACCCGCACCCCGTGGCGGGCCAGCAGCCCCTCGGCCACCTCCACCACGAAGGTGGTGAGGTCCGCGGCCTTGGTTGTCACCGCGGGCAGCCCGGCCTCGGCCAGAAGCTCCACCATCTCGCCCAGCGGCACCATGCCCAGCACCGGCGGCGTGCCGGAGATGAAGCGCCGCATGCCGGGCGAGGGCTCGTAGCCGGGGCCCATCCTGAACGGCTCGGCGTGCCCCATCCACCCCTGGATCGGCTGGCGCATCGACGCCTGGTGCCTGGCCGCCACGTACCCGAAGGCCGGGGCGCCGGGCCCACCGTTGAGGTACTTGTAGGTGCAGCCCACGGCCAGGTCCACCTCGTGGGCGTCCAGGTCCACCGGCACCACGCCGGCCGAGTGGCACAGGTCCCACAGCACCAGCGCGCCGGCCTCGTGCACGATGCGGGTGATCTGCGGCAGGTCGGCGATCCACGCGGACTTGTACGCCACGTGGCTCAGCAGCACCACGGCGGTGGCCGGCCCCACGGCATCGCGCACCTGGTCGGCGGTCACCCCGGTGGCGGGGTCCGGCTCGATCCACACCAGCTCCGCGTCGCACTCCGCCGCCACGCCCTCGGCCACGTACCGGTCGGTGGGGAAGTTCTCGCTGTCCACCACCACCTGCCGGCGCGTGGGGTCGGCGGCCCGGGCGGCCTCCAGGCCGGCACGCAGCAGCTTGTAGAGCATCACCGTGGTGGAGTCGGCCACCACCACCTGTCCGGGCGCGGCTCCCAGGGCCACCTCGCCCACGCGGTCGCCCAGGCGCAGCGGGAGGTCCATCCACTGCTCGTCCCAGGAGCGGATCAGCCGGGTGCCCCAGGCCTCGCGCACGATGCGGTCCAGCGCCTCGCCGGCGGCCTTCAGTGGCCGTCCCAGGGAGTTGCCGTCCAGGTAGGCCAGCACCTCTCCGGCCTCGGCGCCGCGCCCCTCGCCCATTGGCACGAAGTGCTCGTGGTAGCCCGCCAGCGGGTCGGCGGCGTCCAGCTCCGCGGCGCGGGCGCGCACGGCATCGGGGGTGGTCAGGGTGGTCACTCGGGCCTCCTCAGGTGGTGGGCAGGTCGTCGGGGGAGCGGCGGGTCAGTCCCGGCACGCGGTCGAAGTCGCGGTCGGCGGAGACGATCTCGGTGAACCCGGCGGCCAGCGCGGTGGCCGCGTGCACCGCATCGCGACCGCCGATGGCGCCGGTCGCCACCAGGGCGGCCGTGCGGCGCAGGATCTCTTGGTCGACCGGGTGCCAGACGATGAGCTCCTCCATTGCCTCGAACTCCTGCGCGGCGCGCTCGGGTCCCCGGCGACGTGTGCGGTGGAACAGGTACTCCTGGCCCGCCTCCACGCTCGCGTGCAGCACCACCAGCCCCTCGGTCCCCGCCCGCACCCAGCGGACGCTGCCCTCCCGCGCGGCATGGTCGCCGCCCGCAGCGTGGAGCAGCACGGTGGAGTCGATGAAGGCGCGCTTCACAAGCGCCCCATCTTCGCGAGGAACTGAGCATCCATGTCGTCGCGCACCCGCTCGATGGCGTCCGGCTCCTCCGGGGGTTCGTGGTCCACGTTCTCCGCGGCCAGCTCCAGGAACCTCCGCCCGGCCTCGGCCCTGCGCTGCGCGGCGTCGTCCTCGAAGGACGCGTCGATGGCGGCGCGCACCACCGCGGACACCGAGACCCCCTGTTCCTGCGCCCTCTTGCGCAGTCGCGTCAGCCGGGCTTCGTCGAGCAGCAGCTGCATCCGGTGCTCCATCGCGCTCATGCATCAACCATACACATGTGCATGTGCGTGTCTGCTCCGGCTGGCGAGCGGGCCGTGGACGATCGTCCACGGCATGGAGCGCGAGGGTTCTCAGCCCGAGGAGCGACTCGCACCGGTGGCGGGCGTGAGGTCTCCGTGCACCCACAGGAAGCGGCTGACCTCGGCCTGGTCCAATCCGCACTTCTGCGCGTACCCGTCGGCATCGTCGAGGAGCCCCATGCGGGCGACAGGAGTTCTCGTGCTGGAGGGGGTGGCCCCGTCCGCCGGCGCCTCGCCGGTGGGCGCCTCGTCGTCGATCTCCACGCCGGAACTGTGGAAGGGCACGCCGATCTCGATCGAGCTCCCGTCCGGCATCGAGACGCGGTCGTCCTCCACCGTGGAGCCCGCCAGGAGCGAGACCGGATACCGCGTGCCGGTGTCCGGGTCGATACCGGTGAGGCACCCGTCGCGGAGGTCGAACAGGCCAGACATGCGCAGGTCGTTTCCCTCTGCGGGCATCTCATGGAAGAGGATGCCGCCCTCAGCTGTCGAGCTCGGCAGGAACGCGTCCGGCGTGCTGGGGGTGGGTGCCGAGTGCGCCGGCGGGGTGCTCGGAGGGGCGTCCGTGGACGGTGGTCTGGTGGTGTCAGAGCCGTCCGACGTGCCTGTGCACGCGGTGAGGGTGGTGGCCGCAAGGGCGGCCGCCACGATCGCTCGGCTGATCGCGCATGTCGTCGACATGGTCACAGGGCGAGAAATGCGCCGTAGCCGGGGAGGATCCCGGCAGGGGAGAAGGTGGACCTGCTCATGCCGGTGCAGTGGTCGGCAGTCACGATGCCCTGGCGGGAGCCGAACACGTTCTTGATCGCCCACCCCGCGGTGCAGTTCCCATCGTTGAGGGCTCCCCCTCCTTTGAAGGAGTGCTCCGGTTGCGTGGTGACGGTCGGGTCTTCGATGACCCGGATCGAAAGACCCTCCGCCTGCAGGGAAGTGGTCGCGGACAGTGCCCCGTGGAGGGCGTTGTCCGCATGGGGCACATAGACGTCGATGATCCCGGATTCGGGGTGGGACTCGGTGTACTCGGAGCCGGTTGCCGACATGGCAGCGAGTTGGTGTTGGGTCATCTGGTCTTGTGTCATGGTGCCGCTGTAGCGGATGGACACGGTCATGCCCGGCGTGCTGGTGAGGAGCGAGGTGTCGCGTGAGCGGCCCCCAGCGGTCAGGATGACCTCGGCCGAGGAAGGCGATGTGATCTCGGCGGTGGAATAGACGTCACCGTTCTCCTGCAACCACTCGGCGAGCCGGGCATTGAACTCGTGTTCGGGGCTCTCTGGTGCGGTGGTTGCGGCTACGAGTGCCGTTTCTTCGGGGGGCGTGGAGGTGGGCCCCGGATCGTCCTCTGTAGTGATAAGCAGCGCCGACAACAGACTGACTGTGGCAGTAGCGATCGAGGTGCGCTTGATCATGGTCCCCCCTGAATGTGGTGGTCGTACGGCCAAGGTAGAGGCTGCCGTGCCTCGCGATCTTCCCCCGGGGGGGGACGTGCTCTGCACTGAAACGCGGTAGGGCTCAGACCTCGGTTCGGACGCTGAACAGCTCGGGGAAGAAGGTGAGGTCCAGTGCCCGCTGCAGGAAGCCCACGCCGGAGGACCCGCCGGTCCCGGTCTTCATGCCGATCACGCGCTGCACCGTCTTGAGGTGCCGGAAGCGCCAGAGCTGGAAGTTGTCCTCCAGGTCCACCAGCTCCTCGCACGCCTCGTAGACGTCCCAGTGCGCGTCGGCGTTCTCATAGATCTCGGTGAAGACCTTGGTCAGCTCCGGGTCCTCCCTGTGGGCCACCGTCACGTCCCGCTCCAGCACCCGCTGCGGCACGGCGTACCCGCGCCGGGCCAGGCAGCGGAGGAACTCGTCGTACAGGCTGGGGGTCGCGAGCAGCTCAGTGAGCAGGGCGTGGGCCTCGGGGTTGGCCTCGTGCACCGGCAGCATGGCGGCGTTCTTGTTGCCCAGGGCGAACTCCACGGCGCGGTACTGGAACGACTGGAAGCCGCTGGCGTGGCCCAGGAAGTCGCGGAACTCCATGTACTCGCTGGGGGTGAGGGTGGCCAGCACGCTCCACTGCTCGGTGAGCGTCTTCTGGATGTGCTTCACGCGCGCGATGCGCTTGAGCGACATGCGCATCTCGTCGGCGGCCAGCAGCTCCATGGCCGAGCGGATCTCGTGCAGGACGAGCTTCAGCCACAGCTCGGAGGTCTGGTGCTGGATGATGAAGAGCATCTCGTCGTGGTGCTCGGGCCGACTCACGGGGTGCTGGGCGGAGAGCAGCCGGTCCAGGTCCAGGTAGCTGCTGTAGCTCATCTCGGCACGGAAGTCGGTGTGGATGCCGGACTCCACGTCGCGCGTGTTCTCCACGGGTCCTCCAGGTGGGTGGCGGCACCAGGGGGCCCGATGCCGTGTGGGCGCGGTCACCTTAACGGGGCGCCCCGCGGGTCCCAGCCCGGCGTGACACCCTGCGCCGGTGATGCACGAGCTGTGGGCCCGCGTGACCGCCACCCAGCCGCCGCTGCACCCCGTGGCCGCGCTGGCGCTGGTGGGGCTGGCGTTCGCCATCACGTGGAGCCCGACCGGCCACCACCTGGCGCGGCACCTGGTGACGGTGGTGCACGAGGCCGCGCACGCCGTGGTGGCGCTGCTGGTGGGGCGCCGGCTGTCGGGCATCACCCTGCATCGCGACACCTCGGGGGTGACCGTCTCGCGCGGGCGGCCGCGCGGGCCCGGCATGGTGGCCACGCTGGCGGCCGGATACCCGGCACCGGCGTTGCTGGGGCTGGCGGGGGCGGCCGTGCTGGGTGCGGGCCACGCGGCGGCCTGGCTGTGGGTGCTGGTGGGCCTGTGCGTGGCGATGCTGCCCCTCGTCCGCAACGGGTACGGCGCCCTGGTGGTCGTCGGACTCGGCGGCGTGGTGGGGGCGCTCTCCTGGTGGGCGCCGGGGTGGCTCGTCACCGCTGCGGCGCACGTGACCGTGTGGGGGCTGCTGCTGGCCGCGCCGCGGGCTGTGCTCTCGCTGCAGGAGGGGCGCTCGCGGGCCCGGCGTCGAGGGCGACGGGGCACCGACGACGCCGATCAGCTGGCCGACCTCACCGGCGTCCCCGGCGGGGTGTGGGTGGCGCTGTTCGGGATGGTGTGCCTGACCTGTCTCGGCCTCGCCCTGTGGTGGACCCTCCCCTGAGACCCGCCCCGGCCTCGGCCGGCCCGCCCCAGATGCCCGTCTCCGGTCCAGAGGTACGCCCCGTGGGGCGGATTTCCGGACCACAGGCGGTGATCTGTACCGGGACCTCCTCCCCTGAGGTCACCCGGCCAGGCGGTCGCCCAGCTCGGTGCGCACGTACAGCACCTGCCGCCCTGCCCGCTGCCGCACCAGCAGCCCCGGGCGCACCCGCGCCTGCCCGCCGGTGGAGTCGAGGTGGTTGATCTCGCCGGTGAACAGCCAGGACACGGTGGCCAGCCCGGTGTGCGGGTGGCGCGTGACGTCCATGCCGCCGGTCTCGCGCACGTCGTCCGGCCCGTAGTGGTTCAGGAAGCACCACGCCCCGATGAGGGAGCGCTCGCGGGCGGGCAGGGTGCGCCGCACGGTCATGGCGCGCGGCCCGCCCAGGGGCACCTCGCGCGGGGCCAGGACGACCGGGCAGTCGGCGTCGTCGGGGCCGCAGGTGGTCTCGCTGGGGTGCGGGTCGGGGTTGCTCACGCGCTCAGCCTGCCACCGTCCGTGCGAGGGTGGGGCCATGCGCATCGAGGTCGTCTGCCTGGGCAACATCTGCCGCTCGCCCGCTGCCGAGGCCGTGCTCGTGCACGAGCTGCGTGCGGCCGGCATCGAGGACGTGGAGGTGACCTCCGCGGGAACCGGTGGCTGGCACGTGGGGGAGGAGCCGTACCACCTGAGCCGGGCCGAGGGGGAGCGCCGCGGCTACGTCTTCGACACGGTGGCCCGCCAGCTGGGTGCGCGGGAGGTGGCCGAGGCCGACCTGGTGCTGGTGATGGACGAGTCCAACCTGCGCGACGTCCGCGCCCTGTCGCCCGATGCCGAGGCGGCGCGGCGAGTGGTGATGCTCGGGGCGTTCGCGCCGGGGGCCGAGCGGGACGGCGCGCAGGCCGTGCCGGACCCGTACGGCCAGGACGCCCCGGCGTTCACGGCCATGTACGACCAGGTGGAGCCGGCCGTGCGGGGCGTGGTGCGCGCCATCGAGGACGGGCGCGTGGACGAGGTGCTCGACCGGGAGGCAGCACGGATGCCGTGACGCGGCGGGAGCGAGGTGACGCCGCCGCCGGGTGACGGCGCCCAAGAAGGGGTGGGTCCGGTTGGTCGGGGTCGACGCCGCCCACGGCGTACGTCACCCCGGGTGAACCGGACCCACCCCCGATGTGGTGGAGCGGGCCTCAGTGGCTGTGGCCCTCGTGGCCGCTCTCCTCGGAGTGGTCGTGCTCGTGGTCGTGGTCGTGACCCTCGCCGTGGTCGTGGTCCTCGTGGTCGTGACCCTCGCCGTGGTCGTGGCCCTCGTGGCCGTGGTCACCGTGCTCCTCCTCGACGGCGAACTCCGGCACCTCGGCGTCCACACCGTTGAGCTCGTTGGGCACGTGCTCCAGCGTGGCGGACTTGGTGACCTTCCACGCCTTCAGGTCGATGCGGTGCACCTTCTGGGTGGCCGGCTCGGTCACCCACGCGGTGTCGCCCATGACGTGCAGCGCCGGGCCCGGCTTCTGCCAGTCCTCCTTCTCCTTCCACGCCTTGATCACGGGCAGCTTGTCCGTGACCTTGCCGGTCTCGGTGTCGATGCGGTGCAGCGCGCCGTCGTAGCCCAGGACCAGACCGTCGCCGTCGGACGCACGCCCCAGCGAGCGGAACCAGTACGAGGTGCCCAGGTCCACGGTCCGCATCGTGCCGGTGCGCACGTCCGTCATGGCCACCTGCTCGGGGCGCTCGAACTCGGCGTCCTTCTGCACCTCGAGGTCGTGGAAGGCCACCGGGCTCTTGGCCGAGCCCTTGATGGTGCCCACGCGCGAGTAGTCGCCGGGCCCGTCGACCGGCTTGAAGCGCTTGCCGTCCCAGATGACCGCGCCGTTCTCGCAGCCGAACACCACGCCGCCCTTGACCTCGGCCTCGCCGTGCACACCCGGGCAGTTGTCGTACTCGGCCAGCTTCTTGCCGCCGGCGTCCAGCGCCATGACGCCGTTCCGCTCGTCCTCGGTGCCCACGGTCACGAGCATGCCGCCGTCGTGGGTGGGCACGGCCACGCCGTGGTGGGTGTGCTCGGCGGTCCAGTCCTTGGTCTTGGGGGTGACCCCGGCCAGCAGCGACTCGGCCGTGAACTCTTTGACGGTGCCGGTGCCGTCGGCCCAGGTGAGCACACGGCCGTCGTCGAAGGTCACATGGCCGGGGTGCTCGCCCTCGATGGCGATGTCGGTGCGCACCGGGTCCTTGGCGTAGCTGTGCGAGTGGTCGCCGTGGGGCTGGCTCCACACGCCCAGGTCGAGCACCTGCCAGTGGTTGCCCTCGGAGAGTGCGAGGTGGCGGCCGTCACCCATGTCGTTGAGGCGCACGAAGCCCTCGGCCTCCAGCGGCTTGCCCACGGGCTTCAGCGTGGTGGCGTCGAGCACCTGCACGCCGCCGTCGTACGTGTAGGCGATGCGGGGCTGGGCGCCCGCGGTCTCGGTCGGCTCGGCGGCCTTCGCGTCGTCGCCGTGGTCGTGGGACTCCTCGCCCTCGTGGTCGTGGCTCTCCTCGGCGGCCCCGGTCTCGCTGCCCGAGGTGCTGGCCGAGGTGTCGCCGCCGGACTCCTCGGTTCCGCAGGCGGTCAGGGCGGTGGTGCCGCCGAGGCAGACGGAGAGGGCCAGGCCCAGACGACGCGGATGTGTGAGAATCGTTCGCATGGGCGGAGGATAGGCTCTTCTGAGAACACTTCGCAAAGTAGGGGTTGGGGTGCGAGGGGGCTTGCCCGCTGCTGGGCAGGGCCCGGTCCGCTGGGCTCCAGTCCTCAGGCCCGGGGCGCCACCGCCTCGAGGCCCGGCACGCCGTCGTTGATGCGGAAGCTCACGTCCGTGCGAGCCTCGGCCGTCCCGGAGGAGACGTCGGCCAGCACGCGGAAGTCCGCCGTCATGGCCTCGGGGGTGATGGTGGTGCGCACGTACCCGCGCAGGTCCTTGTAGTAGCGCAGATGGTCGTTCCACCCCAGGATCGGGTCGGTCTTCGTGGCGTCACCGTCGCCGCCGGAGGTGATGGAGGAGCACACCAGCTCAGCGCCCACCACGCGCTCGGCCTCGGCACCCTCGCCCTCGAAGTCCGCCAACACGTCGGCCGCCCAGTGGCGGTGCACGTCACCGGTGAGAACCACCGGGTTGCGCACCCCGGCGTCCACCCACCCGCGGGTGATGCGGTCGCGCGAGCCGACGTAGCCGTCCCAGCCGTCGTTGGAGTGGTGCTCCAGCTCGGGCTCCACCTTTCCGTCGCGCTCGGCGAAGAACACCTGCTGGCCCAGCACGTCCCACCGCTGGGAGGAGCGGCGCAGGTTGCCCAGCAGCCAGGCCTCCTGCTCGTCGCCGGTGAGGGTGCGGGCCGGGTCCAGGCGCTCGGTGCAGTTGGTGTCCCAGCCGTCGCCGCAGGCCTGGTCGTCGCGGTACTGGCGGGTGTCCATCATGTGGAAGTTCGCCAACTGTCCCCACTGCACCCTGCGGTACAGCAGGGTGTCGATGCCGCGAGGCATCTGCCGGCGGCGCAGCGGCATGTTCTCGTAGTAGGCCTGCATCGCCGCGGCGCGGCGGGCCAGGAAGTCCGGCTGCGGGATCTCGGGCTTCTCGTGCACCTCGTCGGCCCAGTTGTTGTCCACCTCGTGGTCGTCCCACACGACCAGCCACGGCGCCACCAGGTGGGCGGCCTGCAGGTCGGGGTCCGTCTTGTACTGGGCGTGGCGCTGGCGGTAGCCGGCGAGGGTGACCGTCTCCGGGCCCAGGTGGTCGCGGACGTTGCCGCCGGGGGCCACGTAGTCGCCCGCGGTGTACTCGTACTGGTAGTCGCCCAGGTGCAGCACCAGGTCCGGCTGGTCCTCGGCCAGTCGCCGGTAGGCGGTGAACCAGCCGTGCTCGTACTGCGCGCAGCTGGCAAAGGCCATGGCCAGCGCCGCGGGCATCTCGCCGGGGGCGGGGGCGGTCCGGGTGCGCCCCACCTCCGAGAGGTGGCGGCCGGCGCGGAAGCGGTAGAAGTACTCGCGGCCGGGGCGCAGCCCGTGCAGCTCCACGTGCACCGAGTGGGCGCCGGTGGGGCGGGCCAGCTCCGTGCCGCGTGCCACCACGTGGCGCATGCGCGCGTCGGTGGCCACCTGCCACTGCACGGGGACGGTGCGGGCCGGCATGCCGCCGAGCCCGTCCTCGGCCAGGGGGTCGGTGGCCAGGCGGGTCCACAGCACCATGCCGTCGGGGGCGGGATCGCCCGAGGCCACCCCGAGGGTGAACGGGTTGCCGCGCAGGGGGCGGTGGGCGGGGGTCACGTCCTGTCCGAGGGCCGTGGCCCCCGAGGCGGTGGTGAGGCCGGCCAGTGTGGCGCCGGCGGTGGAGGCGGTGAGCAGGGTACGGCGGGTGAGGGTGGGGGGCATGCGCGGGACGCTAGGTGGCAGAGGTGCTTTCACGGTGATGAGCGGGTGACGGAATCGTTGCCGGTCGGTGAACGCGACGTGCCTCGGTTGCGGACCGGCCCGTCTCCCGGCGCCCCACCAGAGCTCCCGATCCGGGCAGACCCCCGGTGCAGCGTCCGGCCAGCGCGCCGCCCCGCCTCGGCTGGTCAGTACCGCCGCAGCGTGCGCCGGTCGGACTCCGTGTCGGGCACCACGGCATCGAGCACCATGGCCACCACCGTCACCACCACGGCCCCGATCACGGCGCTCCAGAAGAAGCGGTCCACGTGGAAGGCCAGTCCCAGCCTGCCGGCCGCCCAGGAGAGCAGCTGCAGCATCAGCGCGTTCACCACGAAGGTGAACAACCCCAGGGTCAGCACGATGAACGGGAAGCTGAAGAACTTCACCACCGGCTTCACCAGGGCGTTGATGACGCCGAACACCAGCGCCACCAGCAGGACGGTCACCAGGCGGGAGCCGAGCGGGTCCGAGGGGTCGCCCAGCGCGATGCCGGGCACGAGCAGGGCGGCCACCCACAGGGCGGCACCGTTGACGACGGTCTTGAGCAGCAGGTCGGCCATGCCCCCCAGCCTCCCACCACCGCGGTCCGGGTGTGACCTGGGCGACGTTAGATTGAGCCCCATGAGCGACCCCACCGACCAGGCCACCTTCACCACCGACCAGGTGCGTCTCCGCGACGCCCTCGACGCGCTGCCGGCCTACAAGCCCGGCAAGCCCGCCCCCGCGGTGGAGGGCCTCACGAGCTACAAGATCAGCTCCAACGAGAACCCCTACCCGCCGCTGCCGTCGGTGGCCCGGGCCGTGGCCGACGCCGCCCAGAGCTTCCACCGCTACCCGGACATGGGCGCCACCCGCCTGCTGGAGGCCATCGCCGACAACTGCGGCACCCAGCCGGAGAACGTGGCCGTGGGCACGGGCTCGGTGGGCCTGCTCCAGCAGCTCGTGCAGATCACCTGCGAGCCCGGCGACGAGGTGGTCTACGCCTGGCGCTCGTTCGAGGCCTACCCCATCGTCATCGGCCTGGCCGGCGCGAGGAGCGTGCAGGTGCCGCTGGACGCCGAGGCCCGCCATGACCTGCCCGCGATGGCGGAGGCGGTCACCGAGCGCACCCGCCTGGTGATCGTCTGCACGCCCAACAACCCCACCGGCCCCACGGTCCGCACCGGCGAGCTCGAGGAGTTCCTCGCCGCCGTGCCCAAGGACGTGTTGGTGGTCATCGACGAGGCCTACCTGGAGTTCACCGACGCCGAGGACGTGCCGGACGCCCTGGCCGTGCAGCGCGCCCACCCCAACGTGGTGGTGCTGCGCACCTTCTCCAAGGCCTACGGCCTGGCGGGCCTGCGCGTGGGCTACGCCATCGCCAGCCCCCGCGTGGCCGAGGCGCTGCGCAAGGCCGCCGTGCCCTTCGGTGTGAGCCAGCTGGCGCAGGACGCCGTGGTGGCCAGCTATGCCGCCATGGACGAGCTCGACGAGCGCGTGGCACATCTCAAGGACCAGCGCCGCGTGGTGGTGGACGGCCTGCGCGAGCAGGGCTGGGAGATCCCCGACGCACAGGGCAATTTCGTGTGGCTGCCGCTGGGCGAGCAGACCGTGGACTTCGCCGAGGCCGCCGCCGCGCAGGGCCTCGTGGTGCGCCCCTTCGCCGGCGAGGGCGTGCGCGTCACCATCGGCGAGGACGAGGCGAACGCGCGCTTCCTGGAGGTCGCCCGCGCCTTCCGCGAGCGGAACGCCTGAGCGCGTCACGGCCGGGGCCGTCGGGTCCCCACCCGGGTCCGACGGCCCCGGCCCCCGTAGTAGCGTGACCTGAGCCACAAGCCCGCCCGTTCGATCCCACGGGTGAGGCGGTGCGCGCCGTGACGGCGCCCAGTACCGAACGAGGAGACATCGTGAGCGACCAGAACGCCCCGATCCCGGAGGACGCCCTCCAGGACAGCGCGGCACGGGCCCCCGAGGGTGCCGCCCCGGCCGCACAGTCACCGGAGGCGCGTGCCGCCGCCGAGACCGCCGGGACCCCGGTGGACATCACCGACGGCGGCCCGGAGATGGTGCAGTTCCTGACCGCCGAGGGGGAGCGCGTCGAGACCGAGTTGAACGCGCCGTACGCCCACTACCTGCAGGGCGTGGACGACGAGTTCCTCAAGGCGCTCTACCGCGACATGGTGCTGGTGCGCCGCGTGGACGCCGAGGGCTTCGCGCTGCAGCGCCAGGGCGAGCTGGGCCTGTGGCCGAGCCTGCTGGGCCAGGAGGCCGCGCAGGTGGGTCTGGGCCGTGCGCTCAAGCCGCAGGACTACGTCTTCCCGGGCTACCGCGAGCACGGCCTGGCCTGGACCAAGGGCGTCCCGCCGGAGAACCTGCTGGGCATGTTCCGCGGCGTCAACCACGGTGGCTGGGACTCCAAGGAGAACAACTTCCACCTGTACACCATCGTCATCGGCAACCAGATGCTGCACGCCACCGGCTACGCCCGCGGCGTGCAGCTGGACGGCGCCTGGGCCACCGGCGACGACACCGTGGACACCGCCGTGGTGGCCTGCACCGGTGACGGCGGCACCTCGCAGGGTGACTACAACGAGGCCATGGTCTTCGCGGCCGTCGCCAAGTCGCCGTGCGTGTTCTTCGTGCAGAACAACCAGTGGGCCATCTCCGAGCCCACGCACCGCAACTTCGTCATCGAGCCCTTCAAGCGCGCCGCCGGCTTCGGCTTCCCGGGCGTGCGCGTGGACGGCAACGACGTCCTGGCCTCGATGGCGGTGGGCGCCTGGGCGCTCGACCACGCCCGTTCCGGCAAGGGCCCGGTGCTGGTGGAGGCGTTCACCTACCGCATGGGTGCGCACACCACGTCGGACGACCCCACCAAGTACCGCGACGACGCGCACGTGCAGGCGTGGAAGGCCAAGGACCCCATCGACCGCCTGAAGAAGCACATGGTGGCCCGCGGGGTCGGGGACGACGAGTACTTCGCCGCAGTGGACGCCGAGGCCGACGAGCTGGCCGCGCGCGTGCGCAAGGCTTGCCAGACCATGCCGGACCCCGAGCTGGCCACCATGTTCGACCACACCTACTCCGGCGAGCACGCCCCGCTGACCGACGAGGGTCGGGCGTTCGTCGAGTACCACGCCGGCTTCGAAGGGAACTGAGCACCATGAGCGCCAAGAAGATGACGCTGGCGAAGGCACTCAACGCCGGCATGCGCAAGGCCATGCAGGACGACCCCAAGGTGGTCATGCTCGGCGAGGACATCGGCCGCCTGGGTGGCGTGTTCCGCATCACCGAGGGCCTGGTGGACGAGTTCGGCGAGGAGCGGGTCATCGACACCCCGCTGGCCGAGTCCGGCATCGTCGGGTCCGCCGTGGGCCTGGCCCTGCGCGGCTACCGCCCGGTGGTGGAGATCCAGTTCGACGGCTTCGTTTACCCGGCCTTCGACCACATCGTCAGCCAGGTGTCCAAGATGCACGCCCGCTCGCTGGGCCACCTGAAGATGCCGATCGTCATCCGCATCCCGTTCGGCGGCGGCATCGGTGCCGTGGAGCACCACAGCGAGTCCAACGAGGCCTACTTCGCGCACACCGCGGGCCTCAAGGTGGTCTGTGCGGCCACTCCGGAGGACGGTTACTGGATGATGCAGCAGGCCATCAAGTCCGACGACCCGGTGGTCTTCTACGAGCCCAAGCGCCGCTACCACGAGAAGGGCGAGGTCGACTTCGCCACCGATGGCGAGGCCGCGCTGCCGCTGCACGCCTCGCAGGTGGTGCGCCCGGGCACGGACGTCACCGTGGTGACCTATGGCCCCATGGTGAAGACCTGCATGCAGGCCGCCGCCGCGGCCGAGCAGGAGGGCCGCTCGCTCGAGGTCATCAACCTGCGCACGCTCAACCCGCTGGACCTCGGCCCGGTGCTGGAGTCCGTGCGCAAGACCGGTCGCGTGGTGGTGGTGCACGAGGCGCCCACCTTCCTGGGCATGGGCTCGGAGATCGCCGCGCAGATCACGGAGAAGTGCTTCTACGAGCTGGAGGCGCCGGTGGCGCGCTGCGGTGGGTACAACATCCCCTACCCGCCCAGCCGCTACGAGGAGGAGTACCTCCCCAACCTGGACCGCATCCTGTTCCACGTCGACGAGGTCCTGGCGCACTGACGCGCCGGAGGGAGCAACGCACATGACCATTCAGCACTACGTGCTTCCGGACCCCGGTGAGGGTCTGACCGAGGCCGAGATCGTCTCCTGGAAGGTGAAGGTCGGCGACCAGGTCAAGGTCAACGACGTCGTCGTCGAGGTGGAGACCGCCAAGTCGCTGGTGGAGCTGCCCGTGCCGTTCGCCGGCACCGTGGTGGAGCTGCTGGCCCAGGAGGGTGACGAGGTGGAGGTCGGCGCGCCGATCATCGCCATCGAGGACGGTGAGGGCGGTGGGTCCGCCGCGCCGGCCGGTGGTGCCTCGTCCATGGGTGCCGCCGATGCCGGTGGGGCGCCCGCCGTTGCCGAGGCGCCCGCACCGTCGGCCCCGGCCGCCGGCGGTGCCGCCTCCGGTGGGGGCGTGGAGCACTACGTGCTCCCGGACCCCGGCGAGGGCCTGACGGAGGCCGAGATCGTCTCCTGGAAGGTGAAGGTCGGCGACCAGGTCAAGGTCAACGACGTCGTCGTCGAGGTGGAGACCGCCAAGTCGCTGGTGGAGCTGCCGATCCCGTTCGCCGGCACGGTCGAGGCGATCCTGGCCGAGGAGGGCCAGGAGGTCCCGGTGGGTGAGGCGATCATCGCCATCCGCACCGGTGCCGGTGCGCCCGCCGCCGCGGCCCCGGCCGACGGGGGTGCCGACTCTGCCGAGGCCCCCGCGGGTGAGGCTGACGGCGAGGAGCGCGTGGCCAACCTGGTGGGCTACGGCGCGGTGGCCGGTGCCACCTCGCGCCGCCGCCGCAAGGGGGGCGCCCCGGCGCCGTCCGGTGAGCGCATGCCCGAGGTGCCCGGCGAGGGCGCCTACGGCCAGCGTCAGGTGGCCGAGCCGACGCAGGCCTCGGCCCGCACGGCCCAGCCGGTGCACGAGTCCGTGGGCCACGCGGCCTCCGGCGGTTCGCGCCCCAAGGCCAAGCCGCCGGTGCGCAAGTTCGCCAAGGACAACGGCATCGACCTGCGGACCGTCACGCCCACCGGGCCGAACGGCATCATCACGCGCCAGGACGTGGAGCAGGCGCTGGCCGGTGGCGGTCAGGGCGGGGCCCAGGCGGCTCCGGCCGCTGCGGCCGCCCCCGCGGCTGCCCAGGCCCC
>NZ_KV824470.1:0-3304 GCF_001816045.1 Kytococcus sp. HMSC28H12 | reverse complement strand
GCCGAGGCGGCGACCGCGTACGTGGCCGAGGTGCTCCGGGTGGCCACCCTCGAGCGCCCCGCGGCCGGGCGCTGGAACGCCGGCGGCGGGCGCACGGGCACGCACTCCGAGCAGCTGGGCTACCTGCTGGCCGAGATGCAGTCGGTGGCGCGGGCCCACCCCGGCGCCTCGTGGTGACCGGGGCGGACCTGCCGGCGGCCGGGGCGGGGCGCGCCCCGGTCGAGGAGGTGCTCCGGGCCCTGGAGTCGGTCCCCGACCCGGAGATCCCCGTCATCACGCTGGCGGACCTGGGCGTCCTGCGCTCGGTGGAGGCCGACGAGGACCGCGGCACGGTGCACGTGGTCATGACACCCACGTACTCCGGCTGCCCGGCCATGGAGGTCATGGAGGGCCAGGTGGCCCGCGCGGTGGCCCTGCGCGGCTGGGATCCCGAGGTGGAGCGCCGGCTCGACCCGCCGTGGACCACCGACTGGATGACCGACGAGGGCCGCGAGAAGCTGCGCGCCTTCGGCATCGCCCCGCCCGGCCCGGCCGGCGCAGCACGGTCCGGGCCCGCCGACGGGCCGGTGGGCCTGCAGCTGCAGGTGCGCCAGGTGCGCTGCCCGGCATGCGGTTCGGCGGACACCGAGGAGCTGGCCCGCTTCGGTTCCACCGCCTGCAAGGCCCTGCGCCGCTGCCGCGCCTGCCGCGAGCCGTTCGACGAGTTCAAGCCGCTGTGAGGCCCGCCGTCGTGACCCGACCCGAGAACACCCTGCGAGACCCTGGAGAGAGATGAGCCCCCTGAGCACCCCGACCCGACGCCGCGCGACCTTCCACCCCCTGAGGGTGGCCAGGGTCGAGCGGCTGACGGACACCTCGGTGGCCATCACCTTCGACGTGCCCGACGAGCTGGCCGAGGACTTCGCCTTCGAGCCCGGGCAGCACCTGACGCTGCGTGCCGAGATCGACGGGGTGGACGTGCGCCGGTCGTACTCCATCTGCCTGCCGCGCTCGCGCGCCCTGCGCGACAAGCACGTGCGCGTGGCGGTCTCCACGGTGCCACAGGGCGTGATGAGCAACTGGCTCGTGGACCACGTGTCCGAGGGGGACGAGCTGCAGGTGATGACCCCGATGGGCACCTTCGTGAACCCCTCGCAGCCCGATGCGGTGCGCCACCACGTGGCCATCGCGGCCGGTTCGGGCATCACGCCGGTCATGAGCCTGCTGGGCACCCTGCTGGAGGAGGAGCCCGGCTCGCGCGCCACGCTGATCTTCGGCAACCGCCGCACGGACTCGATCATGTTCCTCGAGGAGCTGGCGGACTACAAGAACCAGTACCCGGGGCGCTTCCAGCTGCTCAACGTGCTCTCCCGCGAGCCGCAGGAGGTGGAGCTGCTCCACGGCCGCATCGACGCCGAGCGGCTGGAGCGCATCTTCTCCACGCTGGTGCCGGTGGACCAGGTGGACCACTGGTACCTGTGCGGTCCGTTCGGGATGGTGGAGACCGCCCGCGAGCTGCTGGCGGCCAAGGGCGTCGCCGAGGAGGTCGTGCACCACGAGGTCTTCCACGTGGAGGACGCCCCGCCGCAGTCCGCCCCGGAGCCGGTGGACACCTCCGCCCCGCCGGAGGCCGTGGTGACCGTGACCCTGGACGGGCGCCGCAGCGAGGTGCCGATGCCGAGCCGGGACGGGGAGACCATCCTGGACGCCACCCTGCGCGAGCGGCCGGACGCGCCGTTCTCGTGCACCGGCGGCGTGTGCGGCACGTGCCGCGTCAAGGTGCTCGCCGGCGAGGTGCGCATGGACCGCAACTACGCGCTGGAGCCCGACGAGGTGGAGGCCGGCTACGCGCTGGCCTGCCAGAGCCACCCGGTGACGGACACCGCCGAGGTCGACTTCGACGTCTGAGGTCGTCGGTCCTCGGCCCTAGGGTTGCCGCGTGACCGCGAACCCCTCGACGACGCACCCCGTGCCGGACCGTGCTGCGCCCCACCCGGGCGAGGTGGACCCGTGGCCGGCGCTGTGGGCCCTGTGCCTGGGCTTCTTCATGGTGCTGGTGGACTCCACCATCGTGTCCATCGCCACCCCGGCGCTCATGGGCGAGTTCGACGCCACCGTGAGCCAGGTGGTCTGGGTGACCAGCGCCTACCTGCTCGCCTACGCGGTGCCGCTGCTGGTGACGGGGCGGCTGGGGGACCGGTTCGGGCCGCGCCGCATCTACCTGCTGGGCCTGGCGGTCTTCACGGCCGCGTCGGCCTGGTGCGGGCTGGCGCACAGCATCGAGGCGCTCGTCGCCGCCCGCGTGGTGCAGGGGCTCGGGGCCGCGCTGCTGAGCCCGCAGACGATGGCCGTGATGACGCGGCTCTTCCCCGGTGAGCGCCGGGGCCGGGCGATGGCGGCGTGGGGCGCGACCGCTGGCGTGGCCACGCTCGTGGGGCCGTTGCTCGGAGGGCTGCTGCTGGACTCGGTGGGCTGGGAGTGGATCTTCTTCGTCAACGTGCCGGTCGGGGTGCTGGCGTTCGTGCTGGCCGTCCGGCTCGTGCCGCGGTTCGAGCAGCGGGCGCACCGCTTCGACGGGCTGGGGGTGGTGCTCAGCGCCCTGGGCATGTTCCTGCTGGTGTTCGGCATCCAGGAGGGTCAGACCTACGACTGGGGCCGCATCATCGGCTGGGTGAGCGTGCCCCTGCTCATCGTCGCGGGCCTCGTGGTGCTCGGCGCCTTCGTGGCCTGGCAGGCGGTGCAGCGGGGCGAGCCGCTGGTGCCGCTGGGGCTCTTCGCGCACCGCAACTTCAGTCTGGCCAACCTGGCCATCACGACGGTGGGGTTCGCCACCATCGCCACCGCGTTCCCGATGATCCTGTACCTGCAGTCCGTGCGGGGCATGTCGCCGACGCAGGCCGCGCTCGTGCTGGCCCCCTCGTCCGTGGTCACGATGTTGCTGGCCCGCTGGGCCGGCGGTCTGGTCGACCGGCTGCACCCGCGGGTCCTGGCCACGGGCGGCCTGGTGGGCCTGGCGGCCGGCTACCTGCTGGCGGCCCTCACGATCTCCCCGGGCACCCCGTTGCTGCTGCTCCTGGCGCCGTGGGCGCTCATCGGGCTGAGCAGCTGCTTCGTGTGGGCGCCGCTGTCGGTCGCGGCCACGCGCACCCTGCCGCCGCACGCCATCGGGGCCGGGTCCGGCGTGTACAACACCACCCGGCAGGTGGGGTCGGTGCTGGGGTCGGCGGCCATCGCGGCCCTCATCGAGGCCCGGATGGCGGCGCACCTCGTGGGTGCGGGCGGGGCTCCGGGTGGCGCTCCTGCGTCGGGCGGCGGGGCCGACTCG
>NZ_KV824469.1:0-5457 GCF_001816045.1 Kytococcus sp. HMSC28H12 | reverse complement strand
TCGGGCTGGGCCTGGCCGGCTGCCAGCCCGGTGGCGGGCCGCTGCCCGACGACCTGCGCAGCCCCGGCACCGAGGGGTCCCTGCCCGCCCCGCCGGCCGAGCTGTCCCGCTTCTACGAGCAGCAGCTGCAGTGGGAGCGGTGCGACGGCGGGGAGTGCGCGGAGCTGGAGGTGCCGGTGGACTACGACCGGCCCGACGGGGAGACGATGCGGCTGGCCCTCTTCCGGGTGCGGGCGGGCGACGACGAGCACCGCATCGGGTCGCTCGTGCTCAACCCCGGTGGCCCCGGGGCCAGCGGCGTGGACTACGCGCAGGCGGCCGACCAGGTGGTGGGTCCGAAAGTGCGGCGCGTGTACGACGTGGTGGGCTTCGACCCGCGCGGCGTGGCCCGTTCCGAGGCCGTGGACTGCGTGGACGACCCCGGGCTGGACGCCCTGCTGGGCCTGGACACCTCCCCGGACGATGCCGCGGAGAGGCGTGAGGCGACACGCGTGCATAAGGCCTTCGCGCAGGGCTGCCGGGACCACCTCGGTGACCGGCTGGGCTCGGTCACCACCGCCAACGCCGCCCGTGACATGGACGTGCTGCGCGCCGCCCTGGGCGACCCGCGGCTGAACTACC
The DNA here is from genome assembly GCF_001816045.1 of Kytococcus sp. HMSC28H12. Lineage (NCBI taxonomy): Bacteria > Bacillati > Actinomycetota > Actinomycetes > Micrococcales > Kytococcaceae > Kytococcus > Kytococcus sp. HMSC28H12. The sequence goes on along the minus strand of NZ_KV824469.1, from coordinate 4,836 downwards.
TGGGGCTCAGCTACGGCACCCAGCTGGGCGCCACCTACGCCCAGGAGTTCCCCCGCCGCGTGGGGGCCTTCGTGCTGGACGGCATGCTGCCCACGGACCTGGATGCCACGCAGATCGCCATCGGGCAGGCCAAGGGTTTCGAGACCGCCACCGGTGCCTTCCTGGACTGGTGCGTCCAGGAGCGTTCTCGGTGCCCGCTGGGCGGTACGCGCGAGGAGGCCACCGCCGGCCTGCGGGAGCTGCTGCGCCGCATCGACGAGGAGCCCCCGCAGGTGGGGTCCGACCCGCGGGTCACGGAGCTGACCGTCGGCTGGGCCACCTACGGGCTGGCTGCCGCCATGTACGACGAGGGCAGCTGGGAGAGCCTGGCGCAGGCCCTGGAGGCGGCGCAGAAGGGGGACGGCCAGCGGCTGCTGGAGCTGGCCAACGGGTACGCCGACCGCACCGCCGACGGCGAGTACGCCTCCAACCTCATGGAGGCCTTCACCGTCTACTCGTGCAACGACCGCGCCGACGACACCTCCGGGCGCACCCGTGCGCAGGTGCGGGCCGCGTTCCGCCGGGAGGCGCCGCTGTGGGGCGACTTCCTCATGGGTGAGGGGTCCGCCTGCCAGGGCTGGCCGGTGAAGCCCGCCCAGCCGTTCGACGCCGTGGCCAAGGGCAGCGGACCCATCCTCGTGGTGGGCACCACCCGCGACCCGGCGACCCCGCTGGCGTGGGCGCGGCGCGCGGCCGAGGACTTCGAGAACGGGCACCTGCTGACGCTCGATGGCGACGGGCACACGGCCTACCGGCGCGGCAGCGACTGCGTCGACTCGGCGGTGGAGGGGTACCTGCTCACCGGTGAGGTGCCCGAGGGTGACGCCGCGCGCTGTTGAGCGGGTGTCTGCCGCGGCGGATTTCCGCCGCACGGCGGGGCACCGCTATAGTGGGCGCTCGCGTCACGCGCCCGGAGCGTGTGGAGCACCCGCCGCCTTAGCTCAGTCGGCCAGAGCGGTTCACTCGTAATGAACAGGTCATCGGTTCGATTCCGATAGGCGGCTCCGGCGCACGGAGGCCCCACCAGTAGGTGGGGCCTCCGTCGTGTGCGGGTGCGTCAGCGGGTCACGAACTCGCGCTTGTTCATCGTCATCGAGTGACCGCTCGCGGTGTTGGTGCACGTCAGGCCGGTCGACTCGGAGGCGCACGTGATGTCGCCGAAGGTCACGCTCTCCCCAGACTCGAGCACCTGGCCGGCCGGGCCGCCGTTGTCCCCGCGGTAGTTGGGGGCGTCGCCCTTGGCGGAGAGCCCCGCCGTGCCCTGCTCGGGCAGCGTCGCCCACCAGAGCGGCATGTCGTTCTCGGTGCCGTAGCGCTCGGAGTCGAGATAGGACTCGATGCCGCACTCCGCCCAGGTGCGGTGCAGCTCGCACCCGATCTTGTCGCTCGGGGTGAGGATGCGGGCCACGCCCTGGTGCACGACCTCGGGGGCCGCGCCACGGGGCGGGGTGTCACCGGTGTCCACGGGCGGGTCGGTGGGCTTCTCCCTGCCCTGCTCGGGGAGCTCCTCCTCCGTGGGCGGGAGGTCGCCGGCCATCACGACCTTCTGCGCGGACCCGTCCCACGTGAAGGTGCTGACCGCCCTGCCGGAGCGCGCGGCGTTCGACTCCCCGGGCTTCGGGTACAGGTACGTCACCTCGATGACGTCGTCCGCGCGCCTCCTCATGAGCTGCCCCATGCCCACGGGCTGTGCCGTCGCGGTTCCGAGGTACTCGCCCCGGTGGAAGAGCATGATCATCCAGGGTGAGCTCCCGGTGGCGTACTCGACGGTCACGGCGATGGGGGAGAGGTCTGCGCACGGGTCGTACAGCGAGGTGTCCGCGCCGTTGCTGTGCCACGTCCAGTCGCTCTCCCGGGCGTTGAGCTTCCGCAGGCCGTGGTGCAGGGCCCTCTCGGCACTCCTCGCTCCGCAGCCCTCCGCCTGCTCGGGTGAGGTGGAGGGTGAGGCGGTGGGGCGGGGTGACGTGGCCGACGGGGTGGGGGCCTGGCTGCTCGAGGTCTGGCTGCTCGGTGACGGCCCGGTCGATGCGCTCGGGGTGGCAGGGCTCGACGGGGACGCCTCTGAACGGCTCGGTGTGGGGGTGGCCCCAGCACCCGTGGTGGAGGGGGCCGCCGGTTCGGGGCTCGAGCTGGTCGGCCCGGGGGCGCTCTCCTCGGGGGTGGCCGATGACGTGGGGCTCACCTTCGGCGGCGCGCTGGGTTCGTCCGGCCCGGCGGGATCGGGTCCGCCGGAACAGGCGGTCAGGCTGAGCAGGCCGACGGTGGCCAGGGCAACCAGGCGGGACGGGACGGTGCGGTTCATGGGGCTCCCTCGAGTGTGTGTACTCGGACCCTAGGGCTGCGGTCTGTCGCCCGGCTTTCACCCGCAGCCCCCCGGACGACGACGGGGCGGGCGCGACCTCGTCGGTCGCACCCGCCCCGTCAGGCGTCGCACTGCTCGGTGGCTCAGGCCTCCGGCTTGTCGGCCTGCGACCCGCCCTCGGCGCGGTCGATCGAGCGCTCGGTGTCGTCGGCGTCGTGGCCCGGCAGCGGCCAGCGGGCGGTGGTCATGCCCTCGGCCTTGGCGCGGTCCAGCGCCTCGGTGATGATCTTCTCGGCGGCCGCGCGGTCACCCCAGTGCGAGCCCTCCTCCACGTACTTGCCCGGCTCCAGGGCCTTGTAGACCTCGAAGAAGTGGCGGATCTCGTCGAGGGTGAAGTCGGACACGTCGGAGGTGTCCTGGATGGCGTCGCGGCGCGGGTCGCCCGCGGCCACGCACAGCACCTTGTCGTCACCGCCGGCGTCGTCGACCATGTGGAACACGCCGACCGGGCGCACACGCACGATGCAGCCGGGGAAGGTCGGCTCGTCCAGCAGCACCAGCGCGTCCAGCGGGTCGCCGTCCTCGCCCAGGGTGTCCTCGATGTAGCCGTAGTCGGCCGGGTAGCGCATCGCCGTGAAGAGCAGGCGGTCCAGGCGGATGCGGCCCGTCTCGTGGTCGATCTCGTACTTGTTCTTGTTGCCGGCGGGGATCTCGACGGTCATGTCGAATTCCATGGAGCCTCCTTGGTTGGCGTCTACGCTGGGGCCAGTCTCCCCCATCCTGTGCGTGCGTCCGAAAGGTGCCCGGTGAAGTCCTCCCTCCGCAACACCCTCATCGCCTCGACCACGGTGGTGGCCCTCGTGGGCGCCTACGTGACGGCCGATGTCTACGACAAGGTGCCGGGAGTGCTCACCAACGCGCCGGCCCCCTCCGAGGGGGACAACGGCTCGCCCGACCTGCTCACCGCACGCGCTGGGTCCCCCGACGAGGCGGCCGCCGCCGGCCAGCCGGTGGAGGTGCTCGACCAGGCGATGGCGCCGGGAGCCGCCAACGCGGTGGTCGACGGCCCCACCGACGAGGAGGAGGTCAGGAAGATCGACGAGGGCCTGCCCGAGCGCAAGCCGGTCGTGGAGCACCTGGACAACTCCGGCCCGGCGCCCAGCAAGGAGACGGTGCGCAAGGCCCTGGGCGACACCATCGAGGCCGAGGAGCTGGGCTTCCTCTCCATGGACGTGCGCGACGCCGCCACCGGCGAGGTGCTCTTCCAGCAGAACGCCGACCGCCCCAACCACCTGGCGTCCATGACCAAGCTCGTCTCCACCGGCGCGGTGGTGCACTCCGGGTGGAATCTCGACCAGCGCCTGTCCACCCGCGCGCTGCTCGACGCGGGCGACAACATCGTCATCGTCTCCGGCGGCGACACGATGCTGTCGCGCGGCCACGGCGACCCGCTGGCCGTCGCCGGGCGAGCGGGGCTCAAGGACCTGGCCGAGCAGGTGGCCGCCGACCTCAAGAAGCGCCGCGAGGCCGGGGAGGACCTGCCCAAGACCTTCCGCGTGGCCCTGGACGACTCGCAGGCCGGCCCGAGCTGGTCGGAGGACTGGTCCGAGGTGGCCCTCAACGAGGGATGGACCGGCCGCGTGGTGATGATGCAGCTCTTCGACGACCGCGCCCGCCACCACCACCCCACCCCGGCCGACCCGGCGATGAGTGCCGCGGGCGCCTTCGCCCAGGCCCTGCACGACGTGGGCGTGCCGGTGGAGAAGTCGATCATCCGCACCAAGGCGAAGGCCAAGGGCGACCAGCTGGGCGTGGTGAAGTCCGCCCCGGTGCGCGACCAGTTGATCCACGCCCTGCAGATCAGCGACAACGCGCGGGTGGAGACCATCACCCGTCAGGCCGCCCTGGGTACCGGCGGGCTGTCGGTGGAGAAGTCGGGCCCGGCCGACGTGGGCCGCTGGGTGGTGGAGCAGACCAAGGACCGCGGTATCGACAACAGCGGCCACGAGCAGTTCGACGCCTCGGGGCTGACGAGCAAGAACAAGATCCCCGCGCACGTGCTGGGCGAGCTGCTGCAGAAGGGCGCCTCCGGGGAGGACGCGGAGTACCACACGATCCTCGCCAACCTCTCCATGGCAGGTCTCTACGGCACGCTCGCCCCGCGCTTCTACGGCGACGGACGCGAGGAGGCCCGCGGTTTCGTGCGCGGCAAGACCGGCACCCTGCCCATGGCCAGCGGCATGGCCGGCACCACGGTGACCAAGGACGGGCGCCTGCTGACCTTCGTGGTGAGCAGCGACGACTTCGAGCGCTCCACCCAGCCGATGGTGGCCCGCAAGTACACCGACGAGGTGGTGGCCGCGCTGCAGGGCTGCCAGTGCAACACCGGCCACTGAGCCACCCACCCGCGCGAGCCTGAGGTGCCCGGACCCCCGGTGGCCGTCGCGGCCGTGCGCCACGCGGTGCGCGCCCCGCTGGCCGAGGCCGTGGCCGCG
>NZ_KV824468.1:0-2745 GCF_001816045.1 Kytococcus sp. HMSC28H12 | reverse complement strand
ACCCCGTCCGCCCCCAGCCGCCGGGCCTGCACAGGGAGTCGGGGACGGCCAGGCCCAGCCACCCACGGCCGCACCCAGCAGGGCCGGGACCGCCGGGGTCGCGTGGGGCAGCAGGCCGCGTTTCCTACGATGGCGCGCGTGAACGGCATCCTCGTCGCCGGGACGTCCTCCGACGCCGGCAAGTCCCTCCTCGTCACCGGCCTGTGCCGGGCGTGGTCGCGGCAGGGGGTGAGGGTGGCCCCGTTCAAGGCGCAGAACATGTCGAACAACTCGATGGTGTGCGCCGACGGCTCGGAGATCGGCCGGGCACAGTACCTGCAGTGCGAGGCCGCCGGCGTGGAGGCCTCGAGCCTGCACAACCCGGTGCTGCTGAAGCCCGGCTCTGACCGCCGCTCCCACGTGGTGCTGCGTGGCCGTCCCGCGGGAGAGCTGCGGGCCGGGGAGTACGCCACGGGGCGGGAGCACTTGCGCGAGGCGGCCTTCGCGGCATTCGAGGAGCTCTCGGCCTCGGTGGACCTCGTGGTGGCCGAGGGAGCCGGCTCCCCCGCCGAGGTGAACCTGCGTAGCGGCGACTACGTGAACCTCGGCCTCGCCCGACGCTTCGGCCTGCCGGTCGCAGTCGTCGGCGACATCGACCGCGGCGGGGTGCTCGCGGCCCTGTACGGCACCTGGGCTCTGGTGGACGAGGCCGACCGGACCCACCTGGCGGCCTACGTCATCAACAAGTTCCGCGGCGACGCCTCGGTCCTGGAACCGGGTCTGGAGGAGATCACCCGCCGCACCGGGATGCCGTGCGCCGGCGTCGTGCCCTGGCTCACCGACGTCTGGCTCGACGGCGAGGACACCCTCGGCTGGACGGCAGCCCCCGCCCTCGACGCCACGGAGGGCAGGCTGCACGTGGCCGTCGTGCGCCTCCCCCGCACGAGCAACGCGACCGACGTGGACGCCCTACGCGCCGAGGCGGACGTGGACGTGCACGTCACCACCGACCCCGATCTGTGCCGGGAGGCCGACCTGCTCGTCCTCCCCGGCTCCCGCGCGACGGTGAGCGACCTCGAATGGCTCCGCTCACGCGGGCTGGACCGGGTCGTCACCGAGCGGGCACGCCGTGCCCGACCCGTGCTGGGCATCTGCGGCGGCGACCAGATGCTGCGCGAACGCCTCGTGGACCCGGTCGAGTCCGGCGCCGCGGTGGACGGGCTGGGCCTGCTCCCGGGCACGGTGACCTTCCACCCCGAGAAGACGCTCGCCCGCCCGAACGGCACCTGGCAGGGCCTGCCCGTGAGTGGCTACGAGATCCACCACGGCACCATCGACGCCGAGGAGACCTGGGTGGGCGGCGCCCGGTCCGGCGCGGTGTGGGGCACGGTCTGGCACGGTCTGCTCGAGGGTGACCCCTTCCGCCGCGCGTGGCTCACCGAGGTGGCCTCCGCCGCGGGTTCGTCGTGGATCGCGGACCCGTCCGCTCCGGGGTTCGTGGCCCGCCGTAGCGCGATGGTGGACATACTGGCCGACGCGTGCGCCGAGCACCTCGACCTCGACCTGATGCTCGACCTCGCGCGGGCGGGTGTGGCGTGAGCGCGCGGCGGGTGCACGTCATCGGCATCGGGGCCGGCGACCCGCAACACCTGACCATGCAGGCGGTGGCCGCGATGCAGGAGGTGGACGTCTTCCTCGTGGCCGACAAGGGCGGCGCGGCCCGCGACCTGCTGGCTGCCCGGGAGGCGCTGTGCCGCACCCACCTCGAGGAGGGCAGCTATCGCGTCGTGGCCGTCGTGGACCCCGAGCGCGGAGCTGATGCGCCGCGCCGGGGCGCCGCCTACACCCGGGGTGTCGAGGACTGGCACGACGCCCGCGCCCGAGCCTGGCGCGAACAGCTCGCCACCCTGCCGGAGGGCGCGGTGGCCGGCTTCCTCGTGTGGGGCGACCCGGCGTTCTACGACTCGACGCTCCGGGTGCTGCACCACGTTGCCCAGACCCTACCCCTCGACCTGAGGGTGACCCCGGGCATCACCGCCTTCCAGGCCCTCGCCGCCGCGCACGGCACGGTGCTGCACGGCATCGGCGAGCCGGTGCACGTGACCACCGGACGACGCCTGCTGCAGGAGTGGACACCGGACCTGGGCCCCACGGTGGTGATGCTCGACGGCCACCTGACCTGCCGCGAGCTGGTGGACCGCGCCCCCGACCTGAGCCTGCACTGGGGCGCCTGTCTGGGGCTCCCCCAGCAGGAGCTCCGGGCGGGCCGGCTGGCCGAGGTGGTCGACGAGGTGGCAACGGTCCGTGCCGCCCTGCGCGAGCAGCACGGCTGGGTCATGGACGTGTACGCGCTCGGCGCCGGCCCGGTGGACTGACGGCCCCGGCCCGCTGGGCCGACCTCACTCCCCCGCCGTGTCCTCCCTCAGCGCGTCCTGCCCCGGCGCGTCCTCGGCCGTGCGGACGGTCTCCCGGCGCGCGGAGAGGGTGGCCAGCACCATCCCGGCGGCGAGGCAGGCCCCCACCCCCTCGCCGGCCCGCAGGCGCAGGCTCAGCAGGGGCTCCAGCCCGAGTGCGCGGAGCACCCGGGGGTGGGCCACCTCCCGGGAGCGCTGCCCGGCCACCAGGTGTGCCTGCACGGCCGGCTCGATGCGGGTCGCGGCCAGGGCCGCCACGCAGGTGGCCAGCCCATCGAGCACCACGGGTGCACCGGCCTCCACCGCCCCGAGGGCGACCCCGGTGAGCACCGCGACCTCCGGCCCGCCGACG
>NZ_KV824467.1:0-1678 GCF_001816045.1 Kytococcus sp. HMSC28H12 | reverse complement strand
CGGGGTGGGTGCGGGCGGGGACGACCGGGCGGTCAGCCCACGATGGGGCGTTCCTCGGGGTGGCGCACCACGGGCCGGCGCCGCCGCAGCGCGAGCGCGGAGGCCGCGGTGATGGGGCCCACGCGGCCGAGGAACATCAGGGCCATGAGGATGAGCTGGGCCGGCGGCGGCATCGAGGGGGTGATGCCGAGCGTGAGCCCCACGGTGGCGAAGGCGGAGACCACCTCGAAGAGCACCTGGTCGAAGCTGAAGCGGGTGAGCATCAGGATGGCGATGGTCGCCGCCGTGACCAGCCCCACGGCCAGCAGGGCCACCGAGAGCGCCTGGCGCACCACGGCCTGGGGCACGCGGCGGTGGGCGATGACGACCTCCTCGTCACCCCGCACCTCGGCCACCATGACGAACCAGAGCAGCAGGAAGGTGGTCACCTTGAGACCACCGGCGGTGCCCGCCGACCCGCCACCGATGAACATGAGCAGCGTGGTGATGGCCTCGGTCTCGGGACGCACCTGCCCGTAGTCCACCGAGTTGAACCCGGCGGTGCGCGGGAAGACGCCCCCGTTGGCCCACGCGGCCAGCAGCTTCTGGGAGGGCTCCATGCCCGCGAGGGTGCCGGTGTTGCGCCACTCGAAGACGGTGAACGCCACAGTGCCCACGAGCAGCAGCCCCACCGTGCCGGCCAGGGTGAGCCGGGTGTGGATGGACCAATGGCCCGGCGCCCGGGAGGTGCGCTGCGCCCAGGTGCCCGGCACCGACCCGTCGGCCTCGGACTCCAGCGGTCCGTACCCGCCGGCCGGGCCGCGGCGCGCGCCGGGACGGGTGCGGGCCAGGTGGCGCACCACCTCGGCGATGACGGGGAAGCCGAGGCCGCCGAGCACCACGGCCACGGTGATCGGCAGCACCAGCCAGGGGTCGGTGACCACCGGCACGAGGTTGGTGGACCACAGGGCGAAGCCGGCGTTGTTGAACGCCGAGACGGCGTGGAAGACCCCGTGCCACGCGGCGGTGGGCAGCGAGTCGTCGTAGGCGATGCGGAAGCGCACCGTGAGGGCCACGGCCACCAGCGCCTCGATGAGCAGGGAGATGCCGATGACCCGGCGCACCACGCCGCGCACGTCACCGGGGTCCAGGGCGTGCGTCTCGGTCTGCGCCCCCAGGCGGGCCCGCATCCGCATCTTGCCGCGCACCACGAGCGTGAGCAGGGTGGCCAGGGTCATCACACCGAGGCCGCCCACCTGGATGAGGCCGATGATGACCGCCTGCCCGAAGGGGGTCCAGTAGGTGGCGGTGTCGACCGTGACCAGCCCGGTCACGCAGACCGCGGACACGGTGGTGAAGGCGGCCACGAGCAGCGGGGCGGACCCCGGCTCCCGCGTGGCCGCGGGCAGCATGAGCAGCAGGGTGCCGGCCACGGCGGCGGCGGCGAAGCCCGCCAGGACGAGGCGAGCGGGGTTGCTCACCAGGACACCCCAGATCGAGGCGCCGGGTGCGCGGCGCAGGCGGAGGCTCACGACCCGGCAGCCTAGTCCTGCCCGTCGCCGGACCCGCCCGTGTCGCAGGTGGTCCCGGTCACGCGGTCGCCCACATCCACCGGCAGAGTGCCGGCGGGGGTGACCCGCCCGACCAGCGCCTCGGCCACGGCCTGCAGCTGGGCCGGGGTGTCGCCGAAGGCGGCGAG
>NZ_KV824466.1:0-1000 GCF_001816045.1 Kytococcus sp. HMSC28H12 | reverse complement strand
CGGATGGTGGCGCGGGTGACGGCGGTGCCGACGCCGGCGCCGACAGCGGTGCCCACGGCCCGGCCGACGGTGGCGCCGCGGTCTGAGTGAGCACCCCAGCTGCCGGGTCCGCCCCGGCCTCCCAGGACCGCCCCGCACTGCGTCGGCTCCTCCACACGGACCCGGCCGACTTCGCGGGGCGGTCCTGGGGCACCCGCCCCCTCCACGTCACCGCCGCCGAACGCGGTGGTGACGACTTCGCCGACCTCTTCTCCCTCGAGGCCGTCGACGAGCTGCTGACGCACCGCGCCCTGCGCACCCCCTTCCTGCGTATGGCCAAGGAGGGGCAGACCCTGCCCGAGTCGCGCTTCACCCGCGGCGGGGGCACCGGCGCGGGGGCCTCCGACCAGGTGGACGAGGACCGGGTGCGCTCCCTGTTCGCCGGCGGCTCCACCATCGTGCTGCAGGGGCTGCACCGCACCTGGCGGCCGATCGCGGAGTTCGCCCGCCGTCTCGGCGAGGACCTGCGTCACCCGGTTCAGGTGAATGCCTACATCACCCCTCCCCAGAACCAGGGTTTCTCCGCCCACTACGACGTGCACGACGTGTTCGTCCTGCAGGTCCACGGCACCAAGCACTGGACCCTCCACGAGCCCGTCATCGAGCACCCGCTGCGCGACCAGCCGTGGGACACCGTGCGCGAGCAGGTCGCCCACCGCACCGCGCACGAGGACCCCGTGGTCGACACCGTCCTGGAGCCCGGTGACGTGCTCTACCTGCCCCGCGGCACCATCCACGCCGCGGCGGCCCTCGGCGGCATCAGCGCCCACCTGACCATCGGGGTCCACACCTGGACTCCCGACCACATCGCCGGCGCCGCCCTGGAGGCGGCCCGCGCGCGCCTGCGCCAAGAACCCGCCCTGCGTGCCAACCTGCCGCTGGGGGCCCGCCCCGACGACGCCGCCGTCGTCGGCCCCACGCTGGAGCAGCTGCGCGGCGCCCTGCACGAGGCGATCGACTC
>NZ_KV824465.1:0-15300 GCF_001816045.1 Kytococcus sp. HMSC28H12 | reverse complement strand
GCCGGTGGGGGCCTGCCGCGGGCGGTCGTTCACCAGCTGCAGCGTCACCGCGCCGGCACCCGGGCGCACGGCCAGGTGCACGGTGCGGGCGTCGGAGTGGCGCAGCACGTTGGTGACGCCCTCGCGCAGCACCCAGCCCACGGCCTCGGCGGTGGCGGGCGGCCAGCCGGGGTGGTGCTCCACGTGCTCGGCGCCCTCGACGTGCACCTCGGCCCCGGACGAGCGCAGCAGGGCCACCGCGCCCTCGAGCTCGGCGGCCGGGTCCATGCGGCGGTAGCCGCGCACCACGCCCCGGAGGTCGTCCGCGGCCTCCTGCGCGAGGTGGCGCACGGCGTCGGTCTCCGCGGCGGCGGCCTCCCCGTCGCCCCGGCGCGCCAGCTCCCCGGCCAACTCGCTCTTGAGCGCCACCACCGAGAGGGTGCGGCCCAGCACGTCGTGCAGGTCGCGGCTGAAGCGCAGCCGCTCCTCGGCCACGGCCAGGTCGGCCGCCACCCGGTGGTGGCGGGCCTGGGCCCGGACCACGCTCATGGCCCACGCGCTGCAGTACCCGATGAAGAGCCCCGTCCCCAGACCAATGCCCAGGCCCACGGCCGACATGGGCACCAGGCGCAGGTCGCGGACGGCCAGGGCCAGACACGCTGCCAGGGCCGGCACACACGTGAGCGTGGTGGCCAGCCGCCAGCGGACGGCCAAGCCCAGCATCATCGCCACCGACATGGCCGTGTAGCCCATCATCGGCAGGATGCGGGGCTCCTCGGCCGCCCAGGCGGGGACAGCGGTGAGCACGGTGCCCGCGGCCACGGTGCCGGCCACCGCGGCCCACGGCGGGCCGGTGAGCTCGCCCTCGTCCTGGAGGGGCAGGGCCTCGCGCGCCATCCACACCGAGCACACCAGCATCAGCACCACGGCCGGCAGGGTCAGCCAGCGCAGCGCGGGCAGGGCCACCCACAGCACCGCGCCGCCCAGGAACAGGAAGGTGACCAGCACGAACGCCACCGAGAACAGCGTGTACAGGCCGAACTGGCGCACCGCCCGGTCGGTGGCGGTGCGGAAGTGCGGTGCGGGGGCGCGGCGGGTCCAGGCGGGCACGGGGCCATCCTGCCCGAGGGGGCGGGATCCCGGCGGCCGGGTCACATCGGGCTGGCGCCACCCTCCGGGGCGCCCGGGCGGCGCCACTGGGGGTCGCGGCCGATGAAGGCCATCAGGCGCTCCACGGGGTCCTCGCTCTCGGTCTCCACCGCCGGGCCGTACTGGCCGGACTGGCGCAGCATCTGCTCGATCGGCTCCATGCCCTGCAGCATCTGCTCGGCGTAGTCGGGGTCCAGGTCGGGCTCCACGCCGGCGGCGCGGGCCAGGTCCCAGGTGTGCATGTAGATGTCCGAGACGTACAGGTCGCCGGTCATCTCGGCGATCGTCTGGCCGGCGAACGGGCCCTCGTCCAGCACGATGGTGGAGCGCTCGCTGTCGTCGAGCAGCTCCTGCACGTCGGCGGCGCGCTGGCGCCAGGCGGTGGCGGGGTCGGCCTGCGGGTCGCGGTCGGGCAGGTCCATGTCCACCCAGTTCTCCAGCACGGACTCGTACCAGTCGATGAGGTGCTCCACGACGTCGCCGGCGGTCCACTCCTTGACCGGGGTGGGGGCGTCCCAGTCGGTCACCCTGTCCGCCACGTCGGCGAACGCCTGGGAGAAGCGCGCGTGCAGGCCGGACTCGAGACTCATGGTGACCTCCGTGGTGTGCGGCGGGTGGGCCGGCGGTGTGCCGGGTCCGCAGGGCCATCATGCCTGTCGGGGTGTCGGGGCCGCACGCGGGAGCGCCGCGGTGCGTGGACCACGATGGGGCACGTGCCCCGCCCTGCCGACCGCCCCTTCGTGTTCACCCACTCGTGGACCGAACCCGGTGCTCCGGCAGCGGTGTACGCGCGGTGGGCGGTTCCGGAGGGCTTCCCGGGGTGGTGGCCGCAGGCGCGGGCGGCGCGGCGGACCGGGGACGGCGCGGGCTCGATGGTGGTGCGCAGCCTGCTGCCGGTGCCCCTGCGGTTCTCGCTGCGGCGGGTGGTGGAGGACCCGGTGGGGCGCCGGCTGGTGGCCCGGTCCGCGGGCGACCTGGTGGGGACGATCGAGGTGCGCGTGGTGGCGTGCGGCGGGGGCAGCCGCATCGTGTGGCGGCAGCGGTGCCGGCTGGCGCACCCGGTGCTGCGGCACGCGCTGTGGGTGCCCGGTGCGCGGGCGGTGCTGCGGGCCAACCACGCGTGGATGATGCGCGGCGCCCGCCAGGCGTGAGGGGGGACGTCGTTGGGCCTGGGCGGGGAAGCCCGCTCCGGCATCGCCCCGCCCACGCCCTCCGGCATCCTCGCCTCATCGCCCCGCCGCGTCCCCCATCGCACCGCCCGTCGCACGCGAAAACTCACTGCGCACGCGAAAGGTGCTGGCCGCACGCGAAGCTTCCCGTGCGGGGGCGTCCCTTCCCGTGCCGCGCCACCTTTCCCGTGCGGCGGGGCGATGGGGCCCACCTCCGCAGCAGACCCACCCGAGCGGCCTCAGACCTCCGGGTTCCGTGCAGACCTCCGGGTGCCGCCGTCCCACCCTCCGGAAAACTTTCAGAACCACCACGACGGCGCGGTGGATCTGAAAGCTTTCCGGAGGTGAGCACGTCCGGAGGGGTGCCGCCCCGGCCCTGTCCCGGCCCCGCCCCGGCCACACACCCACCCGAGGGCGGGACGCCCCACCACCTAGGGTGGCCGACGACGCGGGGTGCCCCACCGGGGCTGAGAACACACCCGTGGAACCTGATCTCGTTCACGCGAGCGGAGGGACGTCATCGTGAACCACCCTGCCCAGCCGGCCCCGCACCCCGCGGCCACACCCGCCCCCACGCGCCCGTCGGTGCCCGGCCGCCCCGCATTGGACCTCACGCTCTACCTCGTCACCGACACCGCCCGCTGCGGCGCGCGTGGCGTGCCCGCCGTGGTGCGCGATGCGGTGGCCGGCGGTGTCACCATCGTGCAACTGCGCGAGAAGCGCCTCGACGACGCCGCGTTCGTGCGCCTGGGGCAGGAGATCCGCGAGGTGCTCGAGGGCACCGGCGTGCCGCTGCTGGTGGACGACCGCGCCCACCTGGTGCACGCCATCGGGGCGCAGGGGGTGCACATCGGCCAGACCGACACCCCGCCGGTGCAGACCCGCGAGGCGGTGGGGCCGGACGTGCTCGTCGGGCTGTCCACGCACTCAGTGGAGCAGGCCCGTGCCGCCAGTGCCCTACCGCCGGGCACGGTGGACTACATCGGCATCGGCCCGGTGTGGCCCACCCCCACCAAGGTGGCGCACGACCCCGCCATCGGGCCCGACGGTGCCCGCGCGATGCGGGCGGCGAGCCAGCTGCCGGGCGTGGCCATCGGCGGCATCACCCCGCAGAACATCGGCGAGCTGCGTGGGTGCGGGGCCGAGGGCGTGGCGGTGGTGCGGGCGCTGTGCGCGGCCCCGGACGTGGCCGCGGCGGCCCGTGAGTTCCGGGAGCTGTGGCGGTGAGCGCGCACGGGGGCCCGGCAGGGGCGGGGAGCGCGCGCGTGCCGGTGGTGCTCACCGTCGCGGGCTCGGACCCCTCCGGCGGGGCGGGTGTGCAGGCCGACCTCAAGACCTTCAGTGCCCTGGGGGCCTACGGCTGCGCGGTGCTCACCTCGCTCACGGCGCAGAGCACCCGCGGGGTCACCGGCATACACCCCGTGCCGGCGGGGTTCGTCACCGACCAGCTGGCCACGCTGCTGGAGGACGTGCGCGTGGACGCGGTGAAGATCGGCATGCTCGGCACGGCGCCGGTGGCCGATGCGGTGGCCGACGTGGTGCGCCGGCTGGACTGCCCCGTGGTGCTCGACCCGGTGATGGTGAGCACGGCCGGATCACGGCTGCTGGACGCCGACGCGGTGGAGGCCGTGCGCCGGCTGGTTGCGGTGGTGGACCTTGTGACGCCCAACGGTCCCGAGGCGGGGGTGCTCGCCGGGGCCGAACCGCCGCGCGACCTGGCCGGACAGCGGGCGATGGCTGCCGCGCTGCACGAGCGGCTGGGGGCGCGGGTGCTGCTCAAGGGCGGCCACGTGGACGGCGCCGCGAGCACCGACGTGCTGGCCGGGCCGGGTGGGGCGGAGGAGTTCACCGCTCCTCGGGTGGCCACGCGCAACACCCACGGCACGGGCTGCACGCTCTCCTCGGCGGTAGCCGCGTTGCGCCCGCAGCGGGCGGGCTGGACCGATGCGGTGGCCGACGCCAAGGCTTACCTGACGGCCGCGCTGGAGCACGCGGACGCCCTCGACGTGGGGGCCGGGCCGGGGCCGGTGCACCACTTCCACGCCCTCTGGCACTGAGCGGCCGGCGAGCTCCGCACCGGTGCCGATCTCGAGCATCGCCGGCCACGAACTCCGCACCGGTGCCGATCTCGGACGTCACCCGGCCGTGAGAACCGCACCGGTGCCGATCTCGACAGTCGAGTTCAGCACCGGTGCGGAAGTGGGTGCTCGGCGGCCTGAGTTCGGCACCGGTGCGGAGTTCGCCGTGCCGACGGGTGCGGAGGTCGCTGTGGGGTCCGCCCCGTCAGCGCCGGGTGGTCCTGGGTCTGGGCGAACCAGCCGGGGCGCACCCGGGAGCCCAGCCGGGCCACGCCCCGGTGGTCCACCGGCGGCGGGGCCACGTCGCCCACCGGGCGGTGTTCGGGCTCGGGGTCGGACCCGCCACCGGCCAGCAGGCGCAGGAAGTGGCTCTTGCCCGACCCGTTGGACCCCAGCACGGCCACGCGCTCGCCGAACCAGACCTCCAGGTCGAACGGCTCCATGAGCGTCGCGGCGCCGCCACCCTCGAGCGCAGGCACGCGCAGCTCCAGCCCCTCGGTCACCACGGCGCGCTTGGCCGTGCGCCCACCGCGCAGCCGCATGCGCACGTTCTGCGTGGCGGCGAGCTTCTCCGGCGGTCCGGCCTCCTCGAACTTCGCCAGGCGCGTCTGTGCCGCGCGGTACCGGGGCGCCATGCCGTCGTTGTACTCGGCCTTCACCTTGAGCCGCAGCACCAGCGCCTTGAGCTTGGCGTGCTCCTCCTCCCACCGGCGCAGGCGCTCCTCCAGGGCGGCGTTGCGCGCCTCGCGGGCCTCGTGCCAGCCGCTGAACGACCCGGCGTGCGTCCACGCGCTGGCCCCGGCGGCGTGCGGCTCCAGGGTCACCACGTGGGTGGCCACCTGGCTGAGCAGCTCGCGGTCGTGGCTGATGAGCAGCACCGACTTGCCGCACCCGGCCAGCCGCTCCTCCAGCCAGCGCTTGCCCGGCACGTCGAGGTAGTTGTCCGGCTCGTCGAGCAGCAGGATCTCGGCCGGTCCGCGGAGCAGCGCCTCCAGCACGAGCCGCTTCTGCTCACCCCCGGAGAGGGTGGCGGCCGCCCGGTTCTGCGCCCGCTCGAAGGTCACGCCGAGCGCGGCCTGGGCCACCTCGTCCCACACCTGGGTCTCGTAGTCGTACCCGCCGGCGTCGCCCCAGTCCGCCAGCGCCTGGGCGTACGCCATCTGGGCCGGTTCGTCGTCGGTCTCCATGAGGCGCAGCTCGGCGGCGTCCACGGCCTCGGCCGCTGCCCGGATCCGCGGCGGCGCCGAGCGCACCAGCAGGTCCCGCACGGTCGACTCGTCCCGCACCCGCCCGATGAACTGCGGCATCAGCGCCACGCTGCCCGATGCGGTGACGTTGCCCTCCGCGGCCAGCTCGCCGGAGATGATGCGCAGCAGCGTCGTCTTGCCCGTGCCGTTGGGCCCCACCAGAGCCACCCGCTGCCGGTCCCCCACCCGGAACGAGACGCCCCCAGCAGCGGCCGCCCGTCCGGCAGCCAGTACTCGATGTCGTGGACCTCCAGGTGCGGCATGCCCGGACCGTACCGGCCACCGGCCGGCCGTCACGACCGCTTTTCCCGGGCGAAAAGACGGGGGGCCCGCGCCGGGTTGCCGGAACCACGCCGCCGCCCCACACGCAGAGATCCGCCTGCGGTTCAGAGGTGCGCCCGGGAACCCGGACATCTGGGTCGCAGGCGGATCTGTGTGCGTTCGCGCCCGTCAGCCGCGTGCAGGCGCCCCGGCCACGCGGTAGGTGGCCAGCACCGCCTGGTGGTCGGTGGGCCAGTCGCTGAACAGGGCGCGGTAGTCGTCGGTGCGCTCGGCCACGCGCTGGTTGCGCACGATGGTGCGCCCGGTGCCCACGCGTCCGGCATCGAGCAGGCGCAGCCCGGCAGTGGGGGAGGCGAACACGTAGTCGATGCGGTCGCGCTCGTCGGCCTCGGGAGCCCAGGTGAGCTGGTCGGTGCCCACGGCCTCGTTGCTGATGGGCCACGTGGTGCCCGGGTGGGTGACCGGGTTCGGGTACATGGCGCGGTAGGCGTCCACGTAGCCGGCCTCGCGCAGCAGGGCGGTGGACTGCCACGGCACCACCAGGCCCTGGTGGTCCTGCGTGGTCGCGGCGGCGCGGGTCCAGTCCAGCAGGGACGGCTCGTTGAAGTCACCGCCGATGAGCACGGCACGGCGCCGCACCTGCTCGGCCCGCGCGTCGGCGATGACGTCGGCGATCACCTGCGGGCGGCCCGAGGCGGCGTTCACGTCCAGCACGGTCCCGGCATCGGTCACGGGCCCGCCGGGCAGCAGGTCCCAGCCGGAGTAGGGGCCGCTGGGCACGCCCGCGCCGTAGCCGCGGGGCAGGTAGGTGGCGTACCAGCGGTACTCCAGGTGTGCGGCGTATGCGGCCACCTGTCGGCCGCCGAGGTCGATCACGGCCTTGGTGACGAAGGGCATCACCGCGCTGTCCACGATGGGGAAGCGCGAGAGCACTCCGGTGTCGGAGCTGGAGGCGTGGTGCCAGCGCTGGCCGCCGGCCGAGAGGGTGGCGGCGAGGTCGGCGGTGGCGTCGCCGGACTCCGAGAGCAGGACGACGTCGGCCTTGGTGCGGCGGATGGCCTCGGCCACGAGCGCGCGTCCACCGGGCACGGCGGTGCCGCCGAACCAGATGTTCATGGCCAGCACCCGCAGGGTGGTCGGCTTGGCGGCGTGTGCCGGGGCGGCCGCGGCGAGGGCTGCGGTGCCACCCATCGCGAGGGCGGCGCGGCGGGAGAGGGCAGGGGTGCGGGACACGAGGGCTCCCGGGTGAGGGGTGCAGGACGCCGGCACGGTAGGCGGCACGGGAGAACGTGCCGTGAACCCGAGGCAACCGGCCGGTGGCGGCCCGGGGGTGAGTTCGTGCCTGCCTCGCCCACACGCAGAGATCCGCCTGTGGTCCAGAGGTGCGTCCGGAAACCCGGACCTCCGGACCACAGGCGGACCTTTGTGCGGTGCGAGCTGACCCCCCCGCCGGCGCCCCGCCTCAGCCGGCCAGCGCCGCGGCCACGTCCTGGCTCTCGATGCCCAGCGCCTCACCCACCGGCGCCGAGTACAGCGTCCCGCCGTGCGTGGACAGGCCCTTGGCCAGCGCCTCGTCGGCCCGCAGCGCGTCGCGCCACCCGGCATCGGCCAGACGCAGTGTGTACGGCAGGGTCGCGTTGGTGAGCGCCTGCGTGGAGGTCACCGGCACGGCGCCGGGCATGTTGGCCACGCAGTAGAACACCGAGTCGTGCACCTCGAAGGTGGGGTCGTCGTGCGTGGTGGGGTGGGAGTCCTCGAAGCAGCCGCCCTGGTCGATGGCGATGTCCACCAGCACCGAGCCGGGCTTCATCTGGGCCACGAGGTCATTGGTCACCAGCTTGGGCGCCGCCGCACCGGGGATGAGCACCGAGCCGATCACCAGGTCGGCCCGGGTCACGGCCTCCTCGATGGCCAACGCGGAGCTGGCGATGCCGTGCACCCGGTTGCCGTAGCGCCAGAAGCTCATGCGGAGCTTCTCCAGGTCGATGTCGAGCAGCGTGACGTCGGCGCCCATCCCCATCGCGATGTTGGCCGCGTTCTGCCCCGCGGTGCCGGCACCCAGCACGGCCACCTTGGCCCCGGCCACGCCGCCGACGCCGCCCATGAGCACGCCGCGTCCGCCGCGGGCCTTGAGCAGGGAGGCCGCGCCCACCTGCGGCGCGAGGCAGCCGGCCACCTCGCTCATGGGGTAGAGCAGCGGCAGCGAGCGGTCGGTGCGCTGCACGGTCTCGTACGCGATGGAGGTGGTGCCCGCCTCGAGCAGCGCCTTCGTGAGCTCCGGCTCGGCGGCCAGGTGCAGGTAGGTGAACAGGGTCAGGCCGTCGCGCAGGCGGTGGTACTCCTCGGCCACCGGCTCCTTGACCTTGACCACCATCTCGGCCTCGCCCCACACGTCGTCCGCGGACTCCACGATGCGGGCACCCTGGGCCGCGTACTCCTCGTCGGTGACGGCGCTGCCCAGGCCGGCACCGGCCTGCACCAGCACCTCGTGCCCGCGCTGCGTCAGCTCGCGCACGCCCACCGGGGTCATCCCCACCCGGAACTCGTTGTTCTTCACCTCTGTCGGCACGCCGATGCGCATGTCGCCTCCTTCGCGGTCACGGGGCCCGGTCGGCTCCCTTTGCCGAATCGTTGCAGATCCGTTGTCGAACGGTCATCGCACTGGCCCCGGTGGGCGCCTAGCGTTCGGGGAGACCCAGCCCACCCGGCTGTCCTCCGAAAGGTTCCCCATGTCCGAAACCCTGACGGCGATCTACGACATCGTCTGGTCCCAGTGGCTGGTGTGGCTCTGCCTCGCCGCCGGCCTCTACTTCTCCGCGCGCCTGCTCTTCCCGCAGGTGCGCCTCATCGGCCGCATGGTCCACGAGATCCTGCACGGCGAGGAGTCCGCCTCGGGCGTCTCGTCCTTCCAGGCGCTGGCCATCTCGCTGTCCGGCCGCGTGGGCACCGGAAACATCGCCGGTGTGGCCACCGCCATCGCCATGGGTGGCCCCGGCGCCGTCTTCTGGATGTGGGTGGTGGCCTTCCTCGGCGCCTCCACCTCGTTCATCGAGTCCACGCTGGGCCAGATCTACAAGGAGCGCGACGACTCCGGCGAGTACCGCGGTGGCCCGGCCTACTACATCGAGAAGGGCCTGGGGCAGCGCTGGTACGGCATCCTCTTCGCCATCGTCTCGGTGCTGGCCATGGGCCTGTTCATGCCGGGCGTGCAGTCCAACGGCATCGCCGAGGCCATGAACAGCGCCTGGGGCGTCGACCCGCTGTGGGTGGCCATCATCGTGGTCATCGCGCTGGCCTTCATCGTGGTCGGCGGCATCAAGCGCATCGCCACCTTCGCCTCCATGGTCGTGCCGTTCATGGCCGTGGGCTACATCCTGCTGGCCCTCATCGTGCTGGTGGTCAACTTCTCGGAGGTCCCGCACGTCTTCCAGCTGATCTTCTCCAGCGCCTTCGGCACGGACTCGGCGCTGGGCGGCATCCTCGGTGCCACCATCGCCTGGGGTGTGAAGCGCGGCATCTACTCCAACGAGGCCGGTCAGGGCACAGGCCCGCACGCCGCCGCGGCGGCCGAGGTCTCGCACCCGGCCAAGCAGGGTCTGGCTCAGTCCTTCGCGGTCTACATCGACACCCTGTTCGTCTGCTCGGCCACCGCGTTCATGATCCTGTCCACGGGCATGTACGAGGTCTTCGACGAGAAGAACGACAAGGCCCTGCTCCTGGAGGGCCCGGCCGAGGTGCACGGTGCCGAGGCCGGCCCCACCTACACGCAGGCCGCGCTGGACACCGTGTTCCACGGCCTGGGCGGCTCGTTCGTGGCCATCGCGCTGCTGTTCTTCGCGTTCACCACGATCGTGGCCTACTACTACATGGCCGAGACCAACGTGACCTACCTGTTCCGTCGGTCCAACCCGCTCACGCGTGCGGTGGCCGTGCGTCTGGTGCAGCTGGCCATCCTGCTGGCCACCGCCTACGGCGCCGTGCAGTCGGCCGCCGACGCGTGGACCCTGGGTGACATCGGCGTGGGCCTCATGGCGTGGCTCAACATCATCGCCATCCTCATCCTGCAGGGCCCGGCGGTGAAGGCGCTGAAGGACTACCAGCGCCAGCTCAAGGAGGGCCGCGACCCGCAGTTCGACCCGCGGGAGATCGGCATCACGAACGCCGACTTCTGGGTGGACCGCGTCGAGGGTCGCGTCCGCGACGGCCAGGGCGAGGCGGTCGTGACCGGCACCGACGGTGCCCACTCCGCCGGCCTGCGCTGAGCCGTCCGGCACCACCGACGACGCCCGGTCCCCCAGGGGGCCGGGCGTCGTCGCGTCGAGGGGGCTGGTCGGGGTGGGCCGGCCGGTCGATGGGGACGGGCTCAGTCGGCGCGCGCCGCGGCCACGTCCGGGCGGCGGCGCAGGAAGAGCAGGCCGGCCACGGTGGCGGCCAGGTAGAACGCGCCGGAGATGCCGAGCACGGCGGTGTAGCCCAGGGAGTCGGCCAGGGCGAGCAGGGCGCCGCCGCCCACGAAGTACACGACCATCGCCAGCGAGGCCAGCAGCGTGACGTCGCCGCCGGCGCTGTCGGGGCGCGCGAGGTCCATGCTCACCGTGTAGACCAGCGCGTTGGCCACGGCGTTGAGCACCACGAACCCGGTGAGCGCGGCCACGGTCCCACCCAGCGGGGCGTGCCCGGCGGCCAGCGGCAGCAGCGGCAGCAGAGAGAGCGCCCCGCCGAGCCCGGTGAGCAGCAGCACCGAGCGGCGGCCCCAGCGGTCCAGCAGGTGGCCGGCGGCCAGGCCGGCCAGCATCGCCGGGGCGGCCACCACCACCGAGAGCACCACGCCCACGCGGCTCAGCGACCACCCGGTATCGACCAGGGCGGGCTGCAGCAGGAAGTACGCCCCGCCGATGCCGATGTGCAGCAGCGGCACGACCACGAGCCCCCAGAGCACGGCACCGGGCTGGCGGAACACGCCGAGGGCCTGCGAGGCCAGGGGGAGCGGCTGCGGGGGAGCGGTGTGGTGGCCGGAGGTCTCGTCGAGCCGAGGGAGCCACAGGTAGGGCAGAGCCGCGGCCGCGGCGAGCAGCAGCACCGCCGGCGTCCACCCGAGCTGGTCGTAGACCACCACCACGAGCCCACCGCCCACCAGGGTGCCCAGCCACTGCGCGCCCACGACCACGCCGTTCACGCGCCCGCGTCCCTGCGAGGCGAAGAGCCGCGCGGCCAGGGCGTCCACGGCCACGTCCTGGGTGGCCGAGACCAGCAGGTAGAGGCCCACGACCACGCCCAGGCCGCCCAGGCCGGTGCCGAGGTCGCCGAAGGGCAGCATGGCCAGGATGCCCAGCACCACCAGCGGCTGGGTCCACATCACCCAGCGGCGGTAGTGGCCGCCGCGGCCGGGCGGTGCCCAGCGGTCCACGGCCGGCGCCCAGAGGAACTTGAGGGCCCAGACCATGCCCAGCTGGGTGATGAGGGCCAGGTCGGTGAGGGTGAGCCCCTGCTGGCGGGCGATGCCGAGCAGTCCCGTGGAGAGGAAGCCCACCCCCAGGTACTGGGTGACGTACAGGGACGCCACGGCCGGCAGGTGGTGGGGAGCGCCCACCGTGCGGGCGCGTGCCTCGGCGTGGACGGGGATCTCGTGCAGGGCGGTCTGGCTCACAGGGTGAAGGGTAGGCGAACCTCACTCGCGGTGTACGCGCCCCGGGGTCCTCCCCGCCCGGGGCGGGTGGTGTGCGGTGGCGCACAATGAGGGGGCCGCGGAAGCCGATCCGTGGCCACGTGACGAAGGGATCCTGCCGTGAGCGAACGCCTCGACGCCGAGGTCGACGACGCCGGCGTCGTCGTGACCACCCCCCGCTGGGCCACCGACCGCGCACTTGGCTGGCTGCTGACCACCACCGGCCTCGTCGGCTGGGTGGGTGCGGCCGTCCTCGTGCTGGAGCGGGTGCACCTCTACGAGAACCCGCTGGCCTCCACCTCGTGCGACATCAACCCCCTGGTCAGCTGCGGCAGCGTCATGGCCACCCCGCAGGCCGCGCTGTTCGGCTTCCCCAACCCGTTGCTGGGCATCGTGGGCTACGCGTTGGTCGTGGCCATCGGCACGGGCCTGCTCGCCGGCGCCCGCTACGCCCGCTGGTACTGGGTGGCCACCTGGGTGGGGGTGGCCCTGGCTGGGGTCTTCCTCGTGTGGCTGTGGTCGCAGGCGCTGTTCGACATCGAGAAGCTCTGCATCTACTGCATGGTCTGCTGGGCGGCCACCATCCCGATGTTCTGGGGCCTCACCGGCGCCCTGGTCTCCCGCGGTCTCCTGCCGGGGTCCGAGGGGGTGCGCCACTTCTTCCGCGAGTGGACCTGGGTGGTCGTGGTGGTCAACTACGTGGCCGTGATCGCCTCCGTGCTGGCCGTCTTCCTGCCCAAGTTCATGGACCTCTGAGCACCCGCCGGCCCACGCACGAGGGGGGGCGCAGGGCCCCGGAGACGGCGTCAGAGGCGGGTCTCGACGGCGCGCTTCAGGCGCCCCAGGCCCTTCTCGAAGTCCCTGCCGATCATCGCGTCGAAGTCGGCCACCTTGTTGACCAGGGCCATGACGCGGCCGCGGGTGCCCGTCATCGTCCACGTCACCAGCGTGCCCACTGCGGTGGGGGCCAGGGTGAACGCCACCTGGTTGTCGGCGTGGAAGGGCTTCTCGAAGCGCAGGTCCAGGCTGACGCGCCCCACCTCGGAGTGGGTGATCTCCATCTCGCCCTTGCCGGCCTTGCGGTTGCCCTCCCACGCGTAGGTGGCGCCCACGCCGTTGGCCGGGTCGGAGTAGCAGCGGCGCAGGTCGGGGTCCACCTCCTCCCAGGGCGACCACTGCTGCCACAGGTGCAGGTCGTTGAGGTACGGGAACACCTCCTCGGGGGAGGCGGAGATCTCGACGGAACGGGTCACCTGGAAGGTCTGGGCCATGTGGCCATCATGGCGCACCTGCGGCCGTAGGGTGGCCTCATGCGCGATCTCCAGCGAGTGATCATCGACGAGATGGGCGTCAAGCCCTCCATCGACCCGGCGCGCGAGGTGGAGCGCCGCGTCGAGTTCCTGCGCGACTACCTGCAGGCCACGGGCACGAAGGGCTTCGTGCTCGGCATCTCCGGCGGGGTGGACTCCACGCTGGCCGGTCGGTTGGCACAGCTCGCAGCCGAGCGCCACCGGGAGCAGGGCGGCGAGGCCGTGTTCGTGGCCGTGCGCCTGCCGCACCACGTGCAGGCCGACGAGGCCGACGCCGCTGAGGCGATGCGCTTCGTGGCCGCCGACGAGGAGGTCACCTTCGACATCGGGGCGGCCACCGACGCCTTCGAGGCCGAGTACGCCCGCGCGCTGGGCAGCCAGGTCAGCGACTTCTCCAAGGGCAACGTCAAGGCCCGCCTGCGCATGGTGGCGCAGTACGCCATCGCGGGGGAGCGGCGGATGCTGGTGATCGGCACCGACCACGGCGCGGAGTCCGTCACCGGGTTCTTCACGAAGTTCGGCGACGGCGGGGCCGACGTGCTGCCGCTGTACGGGCTCGACAAGGGGCAGAACCGCGAGATCGCCCGCCACCTGGGCGCGCCGGAGCAGCTGTGGGCCAAGGAGCCGACGGCCGACCTGCTCGACGACCAGCCGCTGCGCTCCGACGAGGACGAGCTGGGCCTGACCTACGCGCACATCGACGCCTACCTGCAGGGCGAGGAGGTGCCCGCCGAGGTGGCCGAGCGCATCGAGCAGAAGTGGCGCACCTCGCGGCACAAGCGCACCACCCCCGTCACCCCCTTCCACACCTGGTGGCGGACCGACCACGGGACGGAGGACTGAGATGCAGCTCGAGGGAAAGGTGTTCGCCGTCACCGGCGGCGGTGACGGCATCGGCCGCGAGGTGGTGCTGGGGCTGCTGCGCGCCGGTGCCCGCGTGGCCGCGGTCGACCGCTCCGCCGAGGGGCTGGCCGCCACGCGCGCCGAGGCGGTGAACGAGGGGGCCGGGGAGTTCCTGAGCACCCACGCCGTGGACGTCACCGACCGGGCTGCCGTGGAGGCGCTGCCCGAGGCCGTGGTGGCCGAGCACGGCGCGGTGGACGGCCTGCTCAACGTGGCCGGCGTCATCCAGCCGTTCGTCACCGTCGGGGAGCTGGCCGTCGAGGACGTGCGGCGCGTGGTGGACGTGAACTTCTGGGGCGTGGTCAACACCTGCCAGGCCTTCCTGCCGCACCTGCAGGCCCGCCCCGAGGCGGCGGTGCTCAACGTCTCGAGCATGGGGGCGCTCACCCCGGTGCCGGGGCAGGCCGCGTACGGCGCGAGCAAGGCGGCGGTGAAGTTGTTCACCGAGGCGCTGTACTGCGAGCTCAAGGACGGGCCGGTGGCGGTGACCGTCGCCTTCCCCGGGGCGGTGGAGACCGGCATCGCGGACAACTCCGGGGTGTCCGTGGGGGCGGCGGCGGACGACCCCGCGGCGGCCGAGGCGTCGTCCTTCCCCCGCACCAGCGCACCCGACGCGGCCGAGGTGATCCTGCGCGCCCTGGAGGAGGGGGCCTTCCGCGTGGTCATCGGGAAGGACGCGAGGTTCGTGGACCGTGCGAGCCGCATCGCCCCGCGGTGGGCGGCCGACCTCATCACCCGCAGGATGCAGAGCCTGCTGGAGCGCCGATGACCGAGCTGGACGACTACGAGCGCTTCCGCCGGGCGCAGTTCCTCTTCGAGCAGAAGCTCTACCGCGAGGCCGCCGTGGAGGCAGAGACCCTGCTGGGAACGGCCGACGCGGTGCACGGCCTGGCCGAGGTGCGGCTGCTGCTGGCGCGCGCGTACTTCCACTCCGCGCAGCTCACGCGGGCGGAGAACATGGCCCGGGAGATGCTGGCCGAGCGGCCCGAGGACTCCTATGCCGCGGTGCTGCTGGCCCGTTCGCTGGAGCGGCAGGGGCGCGACGCCGAGGCGGCGCCCTACCTGGAGCGGGCGCGGGTCCTCGGGCAGGACCTCTGAGGCGGCTCCATCCCCCTCGCAGAAGTGGGTGGCGCGTCACGCTCCGGGGGCCTGTCGCCGCACGGTGCGGGTCCTGGCGTGAACGCCGTTGACATCCAGTCTCCCTCAGGCGGGCCCCGTGGCCACCGAGCTCAACCCGTACATCACCTTCGACGGCAACGCCGAGGAGGCCATGCGCTTCCACGGTGAGGCCTTCGGCGCCGAGCCGCAGATCATGACCTTCAAGGACGCCGGCATGGACCTGCCCGGCGAGTACGTGCAGGGCAACAACCTGCAGGTCTCCCTCTCCGGCGACGACGCCGCCTGAGCGACCCGACCCCAGCGGTCGCGCCCGACGGTGTGACCCACCCCGCCCCACCGCGGCGGAATGGCACGCCCGGACCCTCGGTTGGTCCGGGCGTGCCCGTGTCTGCCCACCCC
>NZ_KV824464.1:0-1459 GCF_001816045.1 Kytococcus sp. HMSC28H12 | reverse complement strand
AGCGCACGCCGCACGTGGAGCGTCAGCGCCGGTGGGAGGACCGCCCGCCGCGCCATGACGACCGCTTCGGCCGGCGCGACCGGCACCCGGAGCGTGTCGAGCAGCCGGAGCCGGTGCAGCAGGAGCGTGTCGTCGCCGAGGTGACCCCCGAGGTCGCGCCGGCGGTCGAGGCCCCGCAGGCCGAGAGCGTGCAGGCCGAGGAGGCCCCGGCGGAGAAGCCCGGCCCCACCTTCGCCGAGCTGGGCGTGCCCGCGGTGCTCGTGGAGCGTCTGGCCCGCGACGGCATCCAGACCGCGTTCCCCATCCAGGCCGCCACGCTGCCGGACTCGCTGGCCGGTCGTGACCTGCTGGGCCGTGGCCGCACGGGATCGGGCAAGACCCTCGCGTTCGGTCTGCCCACCATCGCCCGCCTGCAGGGCGGCAGCGCGCAGCGCAACAAGCCCCGCGCGGTCATCCTCACGCCCACGCGTGAGCTGGCCATGCAGGTCTCGGACGCGCTGCAGCCCTTCTGCCACGTGACCGGTCTCAAGCACAAGCTGGTGGCGGGCGGCCTGCCGTACCCGCCGCAGATCTCCGCCCTGGAGCGGGGGCTGGACGTACTCATCGCCACGCCCGGCCGCCTCATCGACCTCATCGAGAAGGGCGCCGCGGACCTCTCGGCCGTGGAGATCGCCGTGCTCGACGAGGCCGACCACATGGCCGAGATGGGCTTCCTGCCCGAGGTCACCCAGATCATGGACCTCATGCCCTCGGGTGGTCAGCGGATGCTGTTCAGCGCCACGCTGGACCACGGCATCGACCAGCTGGTGGAGAACTACCTGGTGGACCCGGTGACGCACTCCACCGACGACGCCCAGGCGGCCGTGACCACCATGGAGCACCGTGTGTTCCTGGTGCAGCCGCAGCACAAGAAGCCGATCACCAACGAGATCAGCGCCCGCGACGGCCGCACCGTGGTCTTCGTGCGCACCAAGCTGGGGGCCGACCGCGTGGCCCTGCAGCTGCGCGAGGCCGGGGTGTTCGCCGCGGCCCTGCACGGTGGGCTCAACCAGGCGCAGCGCAACCGTGTGCTGGCGGCCTTCAAGGACGGCGGGCTGCCCGTGCTGGTGGCCACCGACGTGGCCGCCCGCGGCATCCACGTGGACGACGTCTCGCTGGTGCTGCAGGTGGACCCGCCGGCCGACCACAAGGACTACCTGCACCGTGCCGGGCGCACCGCGCGCGCCGGTGGCAAGGGCGTGGTGGTGACCCTGGCCCTGCCGCACCAGAAGCGCTCCGTGCAGCGGCTCATGGACTCCGCGGGCGTGGACGCCTCCCCGGAGGCGATGCAGCCCGGAACCGCCGAGCTGACGGCCATCACCGGCGCCGACAGCTCGGTGCGCGAGCCGATCGACGAGGCACGCCTGCGCCGCATGCTGGCCCCGCCGCGCCCCGCGCACCGCGGGGGCCGTGGTGGCCC
>NZ_KV824463.1:0-1062 GCF_001816045.1 Kytococcus sp. HMSC28H12 | reverse complement strand
GCCACCGGGAGGTGGCGGGCGTTCCGCTGTGTTCGGCAGGGGCGGCGGGGGAGTGGTTCCCGGTCGGCCGCCCGGAGGGGCGTCAGCTGGCGCGGCGGGCGCGGGCGTTGCGGCGCTTCAGAGCGCGGCGCTCGTCCTCGGAGAGCCCACCCCAGACGCCGGCGTCCTGACCGGTCTCGAGGGCCCACTGCAGGCAGGTCTCGGTCACCTCGCAGCGTGCGCACACCTTCTTGGCCTTCTCGATCTGCTCGATGGCCGGGCCCGTGTTCCCGATGGGGAAGAACAGTTCCGGGTCCTCGTCGAGACAGGCCGCCTTGCTTCGCCAGTCCATGTCCAACCTTTCGAGAACACCGTGTGAGGGTGCGTGTCGCCGAATCGTCCGGGTGCGGGACCGAGCACGGACCGTGGGGGCCGTCCTGTGGGGCCGATCGCCGACAGTGCCGGATCACCTGGTGCCCATCCTCACAGCCGGATCGACGCGTGGCAAGGGATTCCGGGTCACGTCACACGATGCGACGGCTGCGGGTTCCTCATTCCGGCGATGCCGAAAAGACGGTGGGCGCACGAGAGCCCCGGCGTGAACCGGGGCTCTCGTGAAGTGGTGCGCCAACAGGGACTCGAACCCCGAACCCGCTGATTAAGAGTCAGCTGCTCTGCCAATTGAGCTATTGGCGCAACGGAGGAGTACATTACACATACCTCCCGTGAAACGCAAAATCGGCATGGTGGTGCGGAGTCTGCGGAGGGGAGTGGCGCAGTTCATGGCCCCCTGACCGGCGCTGCGGCCTGCACGCGGGCGCCCGGCGGGGCAGGATGGGAGGGCACCGTGACCGCACACTTCCCCGAGGACCCGCATGAGCCCTTCCGAAGACGACCTCTGGACCACCTCCCGGCCGGCGCACGAGCTGGAGGAGCAGGTGGCCCGTGACCGCGCGGCCCGTCGCCGTGAGCAGGTGGCCGACTGGACGCAGGACGACCCTGCGGGTGAGCGGGGCGGGGAGGGACGGACCTCCCGCCCCGAGGCCTCGACGGCCACCGGCGACGAGCCGCAGGCCGCCCCCG
>NZ_KV824462.1:0-2629 GCF_001816045.1 Kytococcus sp. HMSC28H12 | reverse complement strand
TCCCGGCACCGGGCACCGGCAGGTCACCGGCACCGGCGGGCACGGCGCCGAAGGTGACGGTGGGCTGCTCAGCCATCGGCCTGCTCCCGGTACCAGGCGGGCTGCTCGGCCGGGTCGCCGCACAGCGCCGGCAGCGCCTCGCGCAGGTTGGGGCAGCACCCCGGCGCGCACTGCGAGGGCATGGCCGGCGAGGGCGGCCACTGGCGGTGCTCCACCGCCTCGCCGCGGGTCTCGGCGGCCCGCTCCAGCAGCAGGTCCACCAGCCCGGAGACGAACTGCCGGTCGGTGCCCACGGTGGGCACGCGCACCATCGACAGGCCGTGCTCGGCGGCGGTGGCAGTGGCCTCCACGTCGAGGTCGTAGACCACCTCCATGTGGTCGCTCACGAACCCGATGGGGGCCACCGCCACCGCGGTGAAGCCCTCGCCGGCGAGCGCCTCCAGGTGGTCGTTGACGTCCGGCTCCAGCCACGGGTGGTGCGGGGCGCCGGAGCGCGAGCAGTACACGAGGTCGGTGCGCAGCACGGCGCCGAAGGTGGCCTCCAGCTCGTCCTCGATCGCGCCGGTGAGCTGCTCGTGCTGGCGCTGGTACACCTCGCCGTCGCTGTCGCCCGGGCCGGAGGTCTCGTCCATGGCCACCGGGATGGAGTGGGTCACCATCACCACGGCCACCTGCTCGGGGCGGTGCTCGGCGAGCAGGCCTCGGACGGCCTCGGTCACCAGGTGGGCGTTGGTGGCCGAGAAGCCCGGGGCGTGGGCGTAGGGGCGCACCTTGTCGATGCGCACCGGCGCTCCCCCGGCGTCGTGGTGGTCGACCACGGCCTGCGCGAGGTTCTCCCGGTACTGCCGGCAGCTGGAGTAGCTGGAGTAAGCGCTGGTGGTCAGCGCCAGCAGGCGGCGGTGGCCCGCGGCCGAGGCCTCGGCCACGACGTCGGACAGGAAGGGCGCGCTGTTGCGGTTGCCCCAGAGCACCGGCACCTCCACCTCGCGGCGGGCGAGCTCGGCCTCGAGGGCGGCCAGCAGGGCGCGGTTCTGGTCGTTGATGGGGCTGCGTCCGCCGAAGTGGTGGTAGTGCGCACCCACCTCCTCGAGGCGCTCGTCGGGGATGCCGCGGCCGGCGGTCACGCGGCGCAGGAAGGGCAGCACCTCCTCGGGGGCCTCCGGGCCACCGAAGCTGGTGAGCAGCACCGCGTCGTACGGCGCGAGGGGCGAGTCGGTCATCGGGCGTCTCCTGTCGTCAGGGCCTGGGGCAGGTGCCAGTCGAACACGATGCTGGCGATGCGGATTCCGAACACGACCCCGATGATGGGCCACACGGTCTGCGGGGACACCAGGCCGTGCTCGTGGGTCAGCGCCGTGAGCGTGGCGCCCAGCAGCGCGGGCAGGGCGTAGAGCTCGCGGCGCAGCAGCTCGGGCACCTGGCCGGCCACCACGTCGCGCAGCACCCCGCCGCCCACCGCCGAGACGGTGCCAACGATGACGGCGGTCACCGGGCCCACCTCCGCGCGCGTGGCCACGAGCGTCCCCGAGACGCAGAAGAAGGCCAGCCCCAGGGCGTCGAGCAGCCGGATGGGGCGCTGCACCCGGTGCATGCCGGTGTGCAGGGCGAAGGTGACCAGGCCGCCGAGCACGGCGGCGGTGATCATGCGCCAGTCCGAGACCCCCATCGGCGGGACGGCCCCGATGAGGACGTCGCGGATGGCGCCGCCCCCGAGCCCGGTGAGCCAGGCGAGCACGAGCACGCCCACGAGGTCGAGGCCGCGCCGCACCGCCACCAGCGCGCCGGAGACCGCGAACGCGAAGACCCCCACGAGGTCCAGCGCGAGCGCGAGGGCCGGTTCGAAGGGGGTCACCGCGTCATCCTAGGGGTGCGGCGTGGTACCCGACGCGACGCCCGGGCCCGTGGCATGGTGCGATGGAGCCCCGCCGCACGTCGTGGCCGCGGGACACCGACGAGAGCCCACCGCCGCAGGTGGCGGGACCGATGCGAGGAGTTGCCGATGGACGAGCTCACCTTCCTCGGGGTCGATGACTCCGGGGACCACCTGCTGCTGCAGGACGCCGCGGGCACCCGGTACACGGTGGCCGTCACCCCGGCGCTCACCACCGCCCTGCGCCGCCGTCCCGAGCACGCCGTGTCGGCCGCCCCGGAGGTGGCCGTGACGCCGCGCGAGGTGCAGGCCATGATCCGCGCCGGTGCGAGCACCGAGGAGGTGGCCGAGGCCTCCGGGTGGAGCACGGACAAGATCGGCCGCTACGAGGCGCCCATCCTCGCCGAGCGCGGCCACGTGGCGGGTCTGGCCCGGGGGGCCTTCCTGCCCTCCTTCGGGCGGGGTTCCTCCCCCACCCTGGAGAAGCGCGTCAAGGAGCGTCTGGTGATGCGCGGCCTGCGCCCGGACGACGCGTGGTGGGACGCCTGGCGCCAGGACGGCACCCCGTGGGCCGTGAGCCTGTCCTTCGAGGCCGGCGGGCGCACCCGCACCGCGGTGTGGCACTTCGACCCCATGACCTCGGCCCTGACCCCGCAGGACGACGAGGCCCGGTGGCTGAGCACCGCCGAGGAGGACGGCTTCGAGGACGACGCCCCGGCCGCGGCCCAGGAGGCCCCGGCCGCGCCGGGCGCCGGGCAC
>NZ_KV824461.1:0-10629 GCF_001816045.1 Kytococcus sp. HMSC28H12 | reverse complement strand
CGGCTCCCCACCCGGGGAGCCGGCCCTCTCGCCGTACCTGTGGCCTGCCTCAGCCCTTCAGGCGCGGCAGGCGCGGGCGCCAGCGGCTCAGCGGCGAGTCGTCACCGGTGTGCCGCACGCCCTGGGCGCCCGGGTCGGTGGGACGGGCGCTCGGCGTCTCGATGGAGTCCACCACCTCCACCTCCGGGTACTCCGGGGTCCACATGAGGTTGGCGATGGTCTCGCGCGGGTTGTCCAGCTCCAGGGTGGCCACCCCCTCCTCGACGGCGGCGGCGGCCACGCGCTCGGCCACGGCCGCGGACACCGAGCGCAGCTCCCGCATCGAGGGCAGCACGGCCGCGCCCTGCGTGCCCACGGTGGTCATGTCGGCCACGGCCTGGGCGGCGGCGGTGATCATGCCGTCGGTCAGGCGGGTGGCGCGCACGGCCACGGTGCCCAGCCCCATGCCGGGGAACACCAGCGCGTTGTTGGCCTGCGCGATGGTGTAGGTCACCTCGTCGCGGACCACCGGCTTGAACGGCGACCCGGTGGCGATGAGCGCGCCGCCGTCGGTCCACTCCAGCAGGTCCTCCGGCACGGCCTCGGCCTTGGCGGTGGGGTTGCTCAGCGGCAGGATGATGGGCCGCTCGGTGACCGAGGTCATCTCGCGGACGATCTCCTCGGTGAACGCCCCGGCCTGCGCGGAGGTGCCGATGAGCAGGGTCGGCTTGGCCTGTCGCACGGTCTCGGCCAGCGAGTAGTTGCCGTCCTCGTCGGCCTGCCAGTCGGCCAGCTCGTCGGTGGGGCGGGCGTAGCGCTCCTGGAAGGGGCGCATCCTGCCGCCGGTGTGGATGAGGCCGCGGCTGCCCAGACCCCAGAAGCGGCGGGTGGCCTCGTCGGCGTCCAGACCCTCGCTGATCATGATGTCGCGCATCAGGTCGGCGATGCCGATGCCGGCGGTGCCCGCGCCGTGGATGACCACGCGCTGGTCGGAGAGCTGCTCGCCCTTGGCCTTGCACGCAGCCAGGGCAGAGGCCACCACGACGGCGGCGGTGCCCTGGATGTCGTCGTTGAACGAGCACACCTGGTCGCGGTAGGTCTCCAGGATGCTGTGGGCGTTGGAGGCGCCGAAGTCCTCCCAGTGCAGCAGGGCCTTGGGGAAGCGCTCCTGCACGGCCTCCACGAAGTCGCCGATGAAGGCCTCGTACTCCTCGCCGCGCACGCGGTCGCGGCGCAGGCCCAGGTAGTTGGGGTCGTGCAGCAGGGCCGGGTTGTCGGTGCCCACGTCGAGCACCACCGGGAGCACCCGCATCGGGTGGATGCCGGCCGCGGTGGTGTACACGGCGGACTTGCCGATGGCGATGCGGATGCCGCCCACGCCCTGGTCGCCGATGCCGAGGATGCCCTCGGAGTCGGTGACCACCACGATGTCCACGTCATCCGGGCCGTTGCCGTAGGCGGCCAGCGCGGAGGCGATGCCCTCTGCGCCGCCGTGGTCCTCGATGGACAGGTAGATGCCGCGCTGACGGTCGAAGGTGGAGGAGAACTGCTGGATGGCCTCACCCACGGTGGGGGTGTAGATGATCGGCATCATCTCGTCGAGGTGCTCGGCCACCAGGCGGTGGAAGAGGATCTCGTTGAGGTCCTGCAGCGAGTTCAGGTACACGTACTTGGCCAGGTTGGTGGGCTGCATCTGGAACTGGCCGTAGCAGCGGCGCACCTGGCCGTCGATGGTGTTGACCGCCGGCGGGATGAGGCCGCGCAGACCCAGCGCGTCGCGGTCCTCCGGGCTGAAGGCGGACCCGCGGTTGAGCATGGGGCGCGCCAGGACCTGGCGGCCGCGGACGGCGATCTGGACGGTCTCGTGGCCGTCTTCGTTGCGGAACTGGTACTGGCGAGGCATGGAGCCAACGTAGTGCCCTGCGCGCCGCGCGTCGCGGGCGGTGCGCGGTGTACCGGGTGAGGGGGGTGGGATTGTCCTCGAGAGGCCGCGAGCCCTGCGGGATGGGGTGACGCGCACCCGGCGTGGTGTCGGGGTGGCGCGTCACCCCACCTCATCCCGGACGGGTCCGGGAACACGGGTAGCCCGCAGGTTGAGAGGGGCTCATCACTGAATCCTCAGTGCAGGGGAACTGTAGTCACCGAACCAGGGATCTGGATTGTATAAATCTCTCAACTTGGGGGTTTGGGGGTTGACCAGACGGGTTCGGTCCTCTACCTTCAAGACACTGGCAGGTGTGGCGGATCACACAACGGTTGGCGCGCTCGCTCTGGGTACGAGGTCGAAACGGGCGTTGGAGGAGGTGTCAGTGCAGTACGAGTGGAGCAGCGCTGCATGGAGCCTGTGGGCGAAGACCGGGGAGGAGCCTGAGGACTGGCTCAGCCTTCCCCGCCACCTCGAGGACACGGCGGCGGTTGCGCGGCTGCTGTGGGAGTGGTGGCTGGCGCCCGGGGTCCGCGACCGGCTCGATGCGGAACTCGACCTGCGCGGTGAGGGCGCGAACCTGCTGGCGTGGCTGGCCGGCGTCCACGATGTGGGCAAGGCCGCCCCGTCGTTCCAGTCGCAGCTCATGGCCCGAGGGGACCGGACCTCGTTCGCGGACCGGGTTATCGATGCCGGACTGCCACTGCGGGGCCCCGCACTGGCCGGCGACCGCTACCCCCACTCGGCGGGGAGTGCCTGCGCTGTCAAGAGGTGGCTCCCCTCGGCCGTCCCGGGAGCCTCGAAGAAGGTGGCGGAGCGACTCGCGTCGGTGGTGGGAGCCCATCACGGCCTGCCGTCCCGGATCGGCATGGAAAAACGAGCTGCCCTGGACTCCGGGGGTCCCTGGCGGGCCGTGCAGGACGAGCTGCTCGTCGGGATCACCCACCTCACCGGCGCCGAGGGAGTCATCCGGCGTCTTCCCGTGGAGACGGAGCTTCGGCACCACCTGATGCTGTTGTCCGGACTGGTCGTGATGGGCGACTGGATCGCCTCCAACCAGGACCTCTTCCCCCTCAACGTGCCCCATGACGCATCCTCGGAGAGGCGCGCGGGCAGGGCGTGGATGGACCTTGATCTCGGTGAGCCGTGGGCCACGCAGCCGCTGCCGGAGGACGCGGGGTCTGCCTATGCGGTCCGCTTCGCTTGGCCCGGAGGTCGTACTCCCTGGCCCGTCCAGGCGGATGCGCTCCGCGTGGCCAGGGGGTTCACAGGGCCGGGGCTGCTGTGCATCGAGGCGCCCATGGGTGTTGGCAAGACCGAGGCTGCCCTCGCGGCTGCGGAGGAGCTCGCCCGCACCACCGGCCGCACCGGGGTGTTCGTGGCGGCGCCGACCATGGCGACCTCGGATGCGCTCTATACCCGCGTCGCGGCATGGGCCGAGCGGGCGGGGATGCCGGGGCGCCCGGCATCGCTCTTCCTCGCTCACTCGAAAGCCACGCTGAACGATGAGGCCCGGTCACTTCCCCGCCGTGGGCTCGGCGTGCGGAGCGTGGCCGTTGATGCACCGGGAGCCCACGAGTCGGTGGTGGCGCACCAGTGGCTGACGGGCCGCAAGAAGGGTTTGTTGTCGAGCATCGCTGTGGGCACCGTGGACCAGGTCCTGCTGATGGCGTTGCAGGCCAAGCACTCGATGCTCCGGCACCTGGCCCTGGCGTCGAAGGTCGTGGTGATCGATGAATGTCACGCCTATGACACATACATGGGGCGCTACCTACAGCGTGCGTTGCACTGGTTGGGGGCCTACGGGGTGCCGGTGGTGCTGCTCTCCGCGACCCTGCCGCCCGGCATCAGGGGTGAGCTCGTGAGGGCCTACCGGGCTGGCCTCACGGCCACACCGGCACAGTCCACGGAGGTGCCGGACACCGCTGATGCCTACCCCGTCCTGACGGCCGCAACAGCCGAGGGGGTCACGGCCACTACGTCAGAACGCTCCGGGCGTGAGCTCCGCCTGGATGTGCGGCCGATGTCCGATGAGGATGATGACCTGGCTGCGGCGATGTCCCGTGTGCAGCACGAGGGTGGCTGTCTCCTCGTGGTCTGCAACACCGTCGCCCGCGCCCAGCACGCCTACCGGCTGGCTCGGGTGCTCGTCGGCAGCGATGCTCGGCTGGTGCACGCCCGGTTCATCGCCTCGGACCGCGTGACGAAGGAACGGGAGCTGCTCCATGACCTCGGCCCTGGGGCCGCGCGCGGAGCAGGGCGCCCCCCACGGCGGATCGTCGTGGCGACCCAGGTGGTGGAACAGTCCCTGGACCTGGACTTCGACGCCATGGTCACGGATGTGGCCCCCGTCGATCTCGTGCTGCAGCGGGCGGGCCGCGTCCACCGTCACACGCGCCCGGTGGGCGATCGGCCTGTGTGGGCCCGGGTGCCACGCGTCCACGTAAGGGGGGCTCAGTCGTGGGGCAGCGACGACGGGGCTCCTGAGTTCGAGCCGAGTCAGGTGCTCGTCTACGACCGCGCGACGCTCCTCGCATCCACCGCAGCTCTCGGCCTCCACACGGGAGGCGCGAGCGTGTCCATTCCTAGCGACATTCCGCGCCTCGTGCGCGAGGTGTACTCCGCAGCCCCGCAGATCCCGGCTCCGTGGGCAGACGCGTGGGAGCGGGCTGCCGCCGAGCTCGACGCGCGCACGGCGGATCAGCGATCCCGCGCCGCCACCTTCCTCCTGGACACCCCCCGCTCCGCCGAGCGGTTCGGCGCCCTCTGGGCGATCGACTCCCGCGACGTGGACTCCGCGGGCGGTGAGGCACGGGGTCTGGCCCAGGTTCGGGACTCGTCGCCCACGATCGAGGTTCTCCTGACGCGTTCGGCCAGTGGTGGGTACACGCTCCTGGACGGAGGTGCCGACGCCCCGGTCGTGTCCACCGGTCAGGTGCCGCCGTGGCCGACTGCGCAACACATTGCGGCCTCGTCGGTGCGTCTGCCCCACCGCTTCTCTCAGCCGTGGCTCTTCGATGCCGCGCTCGACCAGTTGGAGGCGGAGACGGATCTCGCGTGGCAGCAATCGCCCTCGTTGAGGGGTCAGCTGCAGCTGATGGTGGACGCGGAGGGGCGTGCCACGGTGGCGGGTCACCGGCTGCGGTACGACGCGGAACTCGGACTTCTGGAGGAGAAGGAATGACGATGAAGACGACGGCAACCGAAGGGTTCGACCTCATCCGCGAACCGTGGGTGCGCGTGCTCCTGAACACCGCGGAGAGTGTTGAGCTCTCGGTAATGGACGTCTTGGCCCGGGCGCGGGAGATCCAGCGCATCGCGGGTGAGTCGCCCCAGCAGGACGCCGCGCTCCTGCGCTTGCTGCTGGTGGTGTTCTGGCGTGCCCACCACCGGGACCCGAGACTTGCCGCGGCTGGTGCCTCGGGGCGGGCCGAATGGTGGGTCGAGCAGTTCACGGGGTCGGAGGATGAGGCGTCGCAGCGACGCGTGGCCGAGTACCTGGGGGACATGTCCCCGCGGTGGGACCTGAGACACCCTGACCAGCCGTTCATGCAGGTGGCGGGTCTGGCCACTGCGTCCGGCAAGCGTGACCCCATCACCAAGCTGGTCCCCGACGCGGAGTCGCCGTACTTCTCCGTGCGAGCGGCGGACGGCCTCGACTCCGTGGCCGCTGCAGAGGCAGCTCGGTGGCTCGTCCACCTGCAGGCCTGGAACTACTCGGGCATCAAGTCCGGTGCGGTGGGTGATGACCGGGTGAAGGGAGGGAAGGGGTACCCCATCGGGACCGGGTGGAGCGGACGCGCGGGGACCGTTGTCCTCCACGGGCGCAACCTCGCGGAGACCCTGGCGCTCAACACCCCGCTGTCCGTGGTCTTCGGGGAGTCGATGGCTCGTGACCTTCCCGTGTGGGAGCAGGAGGTCAGCACCGCTGCGGCGCGGGGGGCTCAGCGTGCTGCGGGGCCCTGTGACCTGCTCACCTGGCAGTCGCGGCGTGTGCGGTTGTTCTGGGAGGAGGGTCGCGTGACGGGCATTCTCGTGGCGAACGGCGACCGCATCGAGTCCCAGAACGAGATGTCCGACCCGATGACGGCCTACCGGTTCAGCGAGCCCCAGTCGAAGAAGGCGGGAAAGGACGTCTGGATGCCGCGCGCGCACAGTGAGGTACGCACTCTGTGGCGAGGCGTTGAGCCGTTGCTGAAGCACCACGAGGACGCCTCCGCCACGGTCCACCCGCCGGCCACGGTCACCGGACTGAGGGACCTCTGGGACGAGCACATGGACCTGCTGGACGATGACGTCGTCGTGACGGCGGAGCTCATCGGCGCGGTGTACGGCACGCAGGACGCCGTGGTGACGTCGACGATCCACGACGAGGCGCCGCTTCGCCTGAGTGCCCTGGCGACCAACGACCCGGCGGTTTCGCACACGATGATCTCCGCTGCCGGGGCCACCATGAACGTGGCCGTCGCCCTGGGGCAGTTCTCGGCCATGCTGCGACAGGCCGGGGGGCGGGAGTACGAGTTCGACGCTGCTGCTACCGAGACAGCCCTCGCGATGTTCGACGAACCGTTCAAGGACTGGCTGGCGCGCTTCACCCCCACGGAGGACCTCGTGGCGCAGCGTGACCAGTGGTTGCGTCTGGTGAACGACCTCGTGGTCAATCAGGCCAGGACGTTGACGGCGGGCGTCTCTCCGGCAGCCATCGTCGGGCGTGAGGGGGAGGACGGCCGGCTGACCAGTGCCGCCACCGCGTGGTCGCTGCTGAGGCACCGGCTCCAGAAGGAGCTGGGTGCAACGGCAACGACACCCCGACCTGGGGAGCACGCGAGATGACCAGAGACCTCGACGAGAAGGGACGGGACACCATGACTGTCACCGACACGGAGACGGAGGCGACGGAGGCGAGTCCGCCGTCGCTGTACAAGGCGGTGGCCGCAGCCGCCCACCGGCTCCAGCGGGACCTCCTCGGGCAGGATGCCCAGCGGTCCGCGCGAGCGCGTGGGGTCTTGAGCCGGCTTCGGCGTGCGGCAGCCCAGCAACCGGGGGAGGACCCCCGCGCGTGGTGGGAGGTCTCGGAGGAGGTCCTCGGTGAGCTTCCGGAGGGAGACCTCGGCCGAGGGGATACGCCCTCGCACTCCGAGTGGGCTGCCTTCGTGGCAGTGACCCTCTTCAGCATCCACCAGCAGTCCCACGCGCAACCCATGCACGTTGCGGGCGTCAGCCTCGGTGAGGCCGTCGGGACACTGCGTCGTCGCACGGAGAGCGGCTCCATCAAGCCCCGTCTGGACGCGCTCATGCTCGCGACTACTGAGGCAGGGATCCGCTATCA
Organism: Kytococcus sp. HMSC28H12; assembly: GCF_001816045.1. NCBI lineage: Bacteria > Bacillati > Actinomycetota > Actinomycetes > Micrococcales > Kytococcaceae > Kytococcus > Kytococcus sp. HMSC28H12. The sequence continues at coordinate 3,397 of NZ_KV824461.1, read as the reverse complement.
CCTTCGATCCCTCATCGGGCTGCTGAACGCGCACTCCATCCCCCTGGACTACGGCCGACTGGCTGAGGACCTGCGCCGGCTGCGCACTCCTGCCCGGCGGCGTGACGTCGTCATTCGATGGGGGCGCGGTTACGCAGCCTCCCTGCACCCTCGCCCCGCTGCCACGACCAGCACCGAGTGACCCCTCCGACACCGACACCACAGGAGAACCTGACCATGAGCACCTTCATCGACATCCACGCGCTGCAGACCCTGCCGCCGAACAACATCAACCGCGACGACACGGGGTCGCCCAAGTCCGCCACCTTCGGTGGTGTTCCCCGCCAGCGCGTGTCCTCCCAGGCGTGGAAGCGAGCCATCCGCCGCGACTTCCCCAACTACCTCGACCGGTCCGAGCTGGGGGTGCGCACCAAGCGGGTCGTCGAGAAGATCGCCTATCGCGCGGTGGAGCTGCAGGGCATCGAGCAGCCGAGTCTCGAGGACGAGCAGCACCGTGCACTGCTGCTGACCGCGGCGCAGGGCGCAGAGGCACTGCTGGCGAAGGCCGGGTTCAAGCCGGCCAAGCGCAAGCTCAAGAAGGACGCCACCGAGCAGGAGCAGCTGGACGCGATCTTCTCCGAGGTGTCCTACCTGCTGTTCCTCAGTGACCAGCAGGTGACCCGTGCCGCCGAGGCGGTCAACGCCGACCCCGAGTCGGGTTGGTCCAAGAAGGACGCCGCGGCGATCGTCGACAACGACCACTCGGTGGACGTGGCGATGTTCGGCCGGATGGTTGCCGATGAGCCGGCCTACAACGTGGACGCAGCGGTGCAGGTGGCCCATGCCATCGGGGTGAGTGCCTCGGAGCCGGAGTTCGACTACTTCACGGCCGTGGACGACATGGCCGAGGGTGCTGAGGAGTCCGGTGCCGGGATGATCGGCACGGTCACGTTCACGTCGTCCACCCTGTACCGCTACGCAAACATCGACCTGGAATCGCTGGGCGAGAACCTGGGGTCCGAGGAGATGGCGCAGCGTGCGGTGAACGCCTTCGTGAAGGCGTTCATCACGTCCATGCCCTCGGGCAAGCAGAACAGCTTTGCCAACACCACCCTGCCGGAGGCGGTGGTCGTCGTGGTGCGGGATGACCGTCCGGTCTCCTGGGTGAACGCCTTCGAGGAGCCGGTGGTGGAGGGGGCCGCGGGTGGCCGTCGCCGTGTGGCGGCAGAGAAGCTGGCTGCTGAGGCGGCCTCTCTCGACGACATGTACGACGCCCACCCCCGAGCTGCCTGGGTCATCACCACGGACGCTCTGGCGGAGGCACTGGAGCCTGTCGGCGAGCGCGTGAACCGCACCGAGTTGTTGGAGCGGCTCGACGCCGAGATCCGCGGGGACGTGGCATGACGGCACTTCTTCTGCGGCTCAGAGGGCCGCTGCAGTCATGGGGCGACGACAGCCGCTACACCGAGCGACGGACCCATCACACCCCGACGAAGTCCGCCGTGGTGGGCCTGTTGGCAGCAGCCGAGGGGCGGCGTCGTACCGAGACCGTGGAGGACCTCGTCGCCCTGGAGTTCGGGGTGCGCGTGGATCAGCCCGGAACCCTGTTGCGTGACTACCAGACCGCCATCGACTGGCGGAAGGGGCCGCCCGCGAGGCTGAGCAACCGCTACTACCTGGAAGACGCGTGCTTCGTCGTGGCCGTGTCGGGCCCGGAGCAGGTGCTCCGGGGGCTGGAGGGAGCGCTCCGCTCACCGCGGTACCCGCTGTACCTGGGGCGCCGTTCCTGTCCGGTGAGCCATGACCTCGTCATGGGACTGGAAGACGGCGACGTGGAGGCAGCGCTGCGGCAGGTGGAGTGGCAGGCTTCCGCCACCCACCGGCGGACGCGGCCACGACGGGTTCCGCTGAGCATCTACCGTGATGCCCGTCCTGGAGAGGAGGTCGAGGAGCGGGTCCACGACGTCCCGGTCAGCTTCGACCCACGACACCGTGACTACGCATGGCGGTCGGTGTTCATGCCGGCGCCGCACGTGGTGGAGAACCCCGACGGCCGAGAGGCGTTCGATCCGTTCTGGGAGGCGGTGGCTGGGGCATGACGGTTTTGACCCGCATGGCAGTGAATCCAGCGACGCGCAGCGGCCGGAAGATCGTGTTCAACCGTCAGGCGATGCACGCCGCCGTGATGGCGGCCTTCTCGCCGGAGAGGCACGAGGAGATGGAAGGGCGCCCTCTGTGGCGTCTCGACCACGACGGTCATCGGCACGTGCTGTACGTTGTCAGCCCCGTGGAGCCTGATCTGACCCACGTGGTGGAGCAGGCGGGCTGGGCCGGTGAGTCGTGGTCATCGACGGACTATGGGCCGTTCCTGGCGCGCCTGCGCACCGGCCAGAGCTGGGGATTCCGGTTGACGGCCAACCCGGTAAAGAACGTGGCGCAGGCCGGTGCCCGCAGCAAGATCCTGCCGCACGTGACCCCGGCCCAGCAGTTGTGGTGGCTGGCACGCCGGGCGGAGGGGTGGGGCTTCGGTCTGCCGCTGGAGGGCGGTGAGCTGTACGTTCCCGGTGAGGAACCGTCGGCGACTGACTCTGAGCCTCCCTCGGTGATGGTGTCGAACAGTCAGGACGAGCGGTTCGGTAGGAAAGACGCTGGCCGCGGCGGAGCCAAGGTGACGCTCCGGATGGCCCAGTTCGACGGCATCCTCCAGGTGACGGACGCCCAGCGGCTTCGAGAGGCCCTCGTCTCGGGCATGGGCCGCGCGAAGGCCTACGGGTGCGGCTTGATGACCCTGCGGCCGGCGGTCGAGGGCTCCGCATGACGGGGCCGGGGCGTCGCATGGAAGCCAGGGAGCTGACGCGTGTGGCGCACCGGCTCTCGTTCATCTACCTGGAACACGCGACGGTCCATCGGGATGGGAACGCCGTGACCGCAACGGTTCAAGACGGCGTGGTGCACATCCCCTCCGCCGCCTTGGGCTGTCTCCTCCTCGGGCCCGGCATGCGCGTGACCCACGCGGCGATGTCCCTGCTCGGCGACTCCGGAGCGTCCGTCGTCTGGGTGGGAGAGAACGGTGTGCGGTACTACGCCAGTGGTCGATCCTTGGCTCGCTCTACGCGGCTCCTGGTGCGGCAGGCCGAGCTCGTCTCCAACACCCGCTCGCGCCTGGCGGTGGCCCGGAGGATGTACGAGCTGCGCTTTCCCGGTGAGGACGTGTCCACCTTGACCATGCAGCAGCTGCGGGGGCGTGAAGGAGCCCGCGTGCGGCGCCTCTATCGGCATCATGCCAAGAGGACAGGGACGGAGTGGAAACGCCGCGACTACGACCCGGATGCGTTTGATGACGGCGACGTCGCCAATCGGGCCCTCACGGTGGCGAACACCAGCTTGTACGGCTCTTCGGAGTTGAGCGTGGGTCATG
>NZ_KV824460.1:0-5284 GCF_001816045.1 Kytococcus sp. HMSC28H12 | reverse complement strand
CTGCGAAGCCGTCGGGATCCGCGCCGCCGCCGAGGTCCCAGCGCACGTCGAGGAGCACCGGCACCGCACCGGAGTGCTGGGCGGTGGTCTGCAGGCGGGTGGCCAGCTCGCCGGCGGTCAGGAGCGGGCCGGTGGCGGTGGGCTCGCCCGGCATCAGCCGAACTCCGCGATGCGGTGGGGCGAGCGGGTCAGCGACGGGTCGCGCTTCACGGAGTCGCCGAGCACCTCGTCGACCTGCGCCACGAGGGCGGGGTCGAGCTCCACCGCGAGCGCGCGCACGTTGTCGGCCACCTGCTCGGGCCGCGAGGCGCCGATGATCGCCGCGGTGATGGTGGGCTGCTCCACCACCCACTTCAGGGCGAGGTGGTGCAGGGGCACGCCGGCCTGGTCCGCCAGCTCCGCGAGGCGGGCCACCGTCGCCAGGAGCTCGTCCTTGAGCAGGTGCTTCATCATCGCGGCGCCGCCGGCGGCGTCCGTGGCGCGGCTGCCCTCCGGCAGCGGCTGTCCCGGTGCGTACTTGCCGGTGAGCACGCCCTGGGCCAAGGGCGACCACACCACCTGTCCGATCCCCAGCTCGGCGCAGGTGGGCACCACCTCGGGCTCGATGACGCGCCACAGGAGGTTGTACTGGGGCTGGTTGGAGACGAACGGGATGCGCAGCTCGCGGGCCAGGGCGTGGCCGCGGCGCAGCTGGTCTGCGGTCCACTCGCTGGCTCCCACGTAGTGCACCTTGCCGGCGTGCACGAGGTCGGCCAGGGCCTCCATCGTCTCCTCCAGCGGGGTGTCGTGGTCGAAGCGGTGGCACTGGTAGAGGTCCACGTAGTCGGTGCCCAGCCGGCGCAGCGAGGCGTGGAGGGACTCCGTCACGTGCTTGCGCGACAGGCCGTGGTCGTTGGGGCCGGCCTGGTCCTGCGGGGCACCGTCGGGGCGGGTGGGCCAGAACACCTTGGTGGCGATCACCAGGCCCTCGCGCCGCTCGCCCGCCAGGGCCTTGCCGAGCACCTTCTCTGCCTCGGTGTTGGCGTAGGTGTCGGCGGTGTCGAAGGTCGTGATGCCGGCGTCCAGCGCGGCTCGCACGCAGGCCTCGGCCCGCTCGGCCTCCACCTGGGAGGCGTGGGTGAGCCAGTTGCCGTAGATGAGGCGCGAGACGCGCAGGCCACTGTGTCCGAGGCGAGGGTGCTCCATGGCCCCAACGGTACTGCGCCCCCGCCGGGGTCCGGCGAGGGCGCAGCGGCAGGCTGTCTCAGCGGCGGCGGATGGCCGCCACGTCCTCGGCGATGCGGATGACGGCCACCATGCCCTCCAGGGACACACGAGCCAGCACCAGGTAGAGCAGGGCCACGATGGGACCGGCCACCAGCATCAGCAGGCCGATCAGGATCGCGCTGGCCTCCCCGTCGCCGGTGGCCATGATGGCGAAGGCGGTGATGGTCCACATGAGCAGGCCGATGGCGATGGCGACGGCCATGAGGACGTAGACCACCGACACGACCTTGGGCGTCACGAATTTCGTGAAGCGCAGGTCGGTCAGGGCGGAGAAGAATCCGCTCTCCTTGGAGAACGGGTTCGGCGCGCCTGCCGGCTCGGTGCCGGTGGGGCTGGACTGGCCGGCGGGGCCACCGTGACTCGGCGGGTACGGGTCGGAGTAGGGCGTGGACATGGGTCCCCTTTCTGCTGCGGGCGCCCTGCCGGGCGCGGCACGACGGTGTGTGCCCACGGAGTGTCGCACCCAGCTCCGACGACCTGCGGGGCGGGGGGCGCACCGCAGCACGTGGTGTCGGGGCCACCGGCTACCGTTCGCAGGGTGATGCCGACGCCCGATGCCTCCCGATGGGTCCCGCCCCGCACCGACGCCCCCGCGGGGGTGGCCCCCGTGGAGGCCTACTCGGCCCACGACCGGGAGCGCTGGGAGTCAGAGGACCCGGCCCGCAAGCGCGCCGACCGAGACGACTTCGCGCGGGACCGCGGCCGCATCATCCACGCGGCGGCCCTGCGACGTCTCTCGGCCAAGACGCAGGTGATGCAGTCGGGGATGGACGACGTGGTCCGCAACCGTCTCACCCACAGCCTCGAGGTGGCGCAGATCGGCCGCGAGATGGCCGTCTCGCTCGGCTGCAACCCGGACGTCGTCGACGCCGCCTGCCTGGCCCACGACCTGGGCCACCCGCCCTTCGGGCACAACGGCGAGGACGCGCTCGCGGACGTGGCGCACGACATCGGCGGCTTCGAGGGCAACGCCCAGTCGCTGCGGCTGCTCACTCGGCTGGAGGCCAAGCGCTTCCGCGCCGACGGACGCAGCGTGGGCCTCAACCTCACGCGCGCCACCCTGGACGCGGTGGTGAAGTACCCCTGGCTGCGGGGCGAGGGGCCGACGGGCACCCCCAAGTACAACGCCTACGCCGACGACGCCGAGGTCTTCGCGTGGATCCGCCGTGGGTCGCCCGAGCAGGGGCGCCGGTGCGTGGAGGCCCAGGTGATGGACCTGGCCGACGACGTGGCCTACTCCGTGCACGACGTGGAGGACGCCATCACCTCGGGCCACCTGGACGTGCGGGCCCTGCGCGACCCCGCCGAGGTGGCCGCGGTGGCCGCCAACGCCGCGCGCACCTACGCCCGGGACCTGCCCGCATCGGCGTTGGTGGGGGCGATGGAGCGGCTCACCTCCTCGGGCGTGGTGCCGGAGTCCTACGACGGCACCCGGCGCTCGCTGGCGCGGCTCAAGGACATGACGAGCACCCTCATCGGGCACTTCGCCCAGTCCGTGACCGACGCCACCCGTGAGCGTCATCCACAGGCCACCCTGACCCGCTTCGACGCCGACCTGGTCGTCCCCAGCGAGGTGGTGGCCGAGATCGCCATGCTCAAGGCGGTGGCGTACACCTACATGATGAACACCGAGCACCGGCTGGAGCTCATGGAGCGGCAGCGTGAGGCCCTGCAGGCCCTCGTGGCGATGTGGGAGCGGCACCCCGAGCGGATGGACCCGCAGTACCTGGAGGACCGCCGCGTGGCCGAGGAGGCCGGCGACGACGCGGCGGCCCGGCGGGCGGTGGTGGACCAGGTGGCCTCGCTGTCCGACGGCCGGGCGTGGGTGGAGCACCACCGCTGGTGCACCCACCACGGGCACTGAGGGGAGGGACGTGGCAGGACTCATCAAGCCGGAGGACATCCAGGCCGTCAAGGAGCGGACGGCGCTGGACGAGGTGGTGCGCGAGCACGTGACCCTGCGCGTGGCCGGGGTGGGCTCGCTCAAGGGCCTGTGCCCCTTCCACGACGAGAAGACCCCCTCCTTCCAGGTGCGCCCGGCGGTGGGGCACTGGCACTGCTTCGGCTGCGGCGAGGGCGGCGACGTCATCGAGTTCGTCATGAAGATCGACCACCTCTCCTTCGCCGAGGCGGTGGAGCGGCTGGCCGGGCGGCTGGGCATGGAGCTGCGCTACGAGGAGGGCAGGGGGCCCCGCCGCGAGGGCGGACTGGGGCGACGGGCCCGGCTCGTGGAGGCCCACCGGGCGGCCGAGGAGTTCTACCACCAGCAGCTGCTCTCCACCCAGGACGCCCGCCCGGGCCGGGACTTCCTGCGGGGCAAGGGCTTCGGGTCCACCGAGGCGGCGCACTTCGGGGTGGGCTTCGCCCCCCGGGGCGGCACCGCGCTGTACCAGCACCTGCGGGCCGGGGGGTTCACCGACGACGAGCTCGTGACCGCTGGCCTCGTGGGCCGCGGTGGCCGTGGCATGTACGACCGCTTCCGCGGCCGCGTCATGTGGCCCATCCGCGACATCACCGGCGACACGGTGGGCTTCGGGGCGCGCCGCATCTTCGAGGACGACCGCATTGCCGCCAAGTACCTCAACACCAGCGAGACGCCGATCTACACCAAGAACCAGGTGCTCTACGGGCTCGACCTGGCCAAGAAGGCGATGGCCCAGCAGCGCACCGCCGTGGTGGTGGAGGGGTACACCGACGTGATGGCCGCGCACCTCTCGGGCGTGGAGGTGGCCGTGGCCACCTGCGGCACGGCCTTCGGTGCCGAGCACATCAAGGTGCTGCGCCGCATCCTGCGCGACGAGGCGAACCAGGCCCCGGCCAAGGTGGTCTTCACCTTCGACGGCGACGCCGCCGGGCAGAAGGCCGCCATGAAGGCCTTCGAGGCCGACCAGGCGTGGGCCAGCCAGTCCTTCGTGGCAGTGGCCCCCGACGGGCTGGACCCCAACGACCTGCGCCAGCAGCGCGGATCGCAGGCGGTGCGCGCGCTGGTGGAGGACGCGGTGCCGATGTTCGAGTTCGCCGTGCGCACCTCCATCGCGCGTTACGACCTGAACACGCCCGAGGGGCGCGTGGGTGCGATGCGGGTGGCCGCGCCCATCATCGCCGGCATCCGCGACCGCTCCCTGCAGCCGGAGTACACGCGCACCGTCTCGGGGTGGATCGGGGTGGACGTGGACTCCCTGGGGCGCGAGGTGACCGCTGCCCGGTCCTCGCGCGCCTCCGGCGGTCTGCGGGCCGCGACGCGCCCCGTGCAGACCGGGCCCGAGTCCTCGAGCGCCCCGGAACAGGCCGCCCCGGCCGGGCCGCCGCCGCTGCCCCCGGTGGACCCGCGCAACCCGGACCACGTGGCCGAGCGGCAGATGCTGCAGATGGTGCTGCAGTACCCCGGGGCCATCACCGGCACCGAGCACTCGGCGCTGTCGACCACGGCGTTCACGGCGCCCGCCCTGGGGCTCGTGCACGCGGCGGTGGTGCAGGCCGGTGGCATCGAGCGGGCGGTGACCCTCTCGCACACCGCCTGGGTGCAGCAGGTGCGCGATGCCGCCGACCCGCGCGTCCACGACCTCGTGGGCGAGCTGGCCGTGGCCGGGCTGCCGGTGCGCATGGTCAACGGGCAGCCGGCCCCGGGGTACGCCGAGGGGCTCGTGGCACGGTTGCGCATCATCGAGCTCAACCGTCGCATCGCCGACGCGATGGGGGAGCTGCAGCGCCTGGGGTCCGCCGAGCCGGAGCGTCAGCGGGAGATCGGGCTGCGGCTGCAGGGGTGGCAGCGGGAGCTGCAGCACCTGCGGGCCTCCCGGTAGGGGCGCGATTGGACCCAACGCGGCAGTGGTGTTATGGTTCACGCCGCTGTTGAAGCGATCCCCTGTAGCTCAATTGGCAGAGCATTCGGCTGTTAACCGGAGGGTTGTTGGTTCGAGTCCAACCGGGGGAGCACACGGAGAAGGGCCGGTCACCGCGAGGTGACCGGCCCTTCTGGCGTACCGGGGGAGTGGGCCGCGTCGCCCGGGCCGCGGGC
>NZ_KV824459.1:0-1982 GCF_001816045.1 Kytococcus sp. HMSC28H12 | reverse complement strand
GCGCGGCGAGCCAGGGGGAGAGGCCGGAGGTGGTGGCGGAGTCCATGGCGCGCACCCTGCCACCCGGCTCCGACAACCTCGCGGGCCCTCGTCGGGGGCGCCACCGGGGGCAGCGTGCCGGGCCGGCCGCCGGGGTCGCTCGCGTAGACTCCGCGCCCGTGGCACTCACCATCGGAATCGTCGGTCTCCCCAACGTCGGCAAGTCGACCATGTTCAACGCGCTGACCAAGAACAACGTGCTCGCCGCGAACTACCCGTTCGCGACGATCGAGCCGAACGTGGGCGTGGTCCCGCTGCCGGACGAGCGTCTGGAGCGCCTCGCCGAGATCTTCGGATCGGCCCGCATCCTGCCGGCCACGGTGAGCTTCGTCGACATCGCCGGCATCGTGCGCGGCGCCTCCGAGGGTGAGGGCCTGGGCAACAAGTTCCTCGCCAACATCCGCGAGGCCGACGCCATCTGCCAGGTGGTCCGCGCCTTCGAGGACGACGACGTGCACCACGTGGACGGCCGCGTGGACCCCTCCGGTGACCTGGAGACCATCAACACCGAGCTGGTGCTGGCCGACCTGCAGACGCTGGAGAACGCGATCCCGCGCCTGGAGAAGGAGGTCAAGGGCAAGAAGACCGACAAGGAGGTCCTCGACACCGCCCTGGCCGCCCAGAAGGTGCTGGAGGGCGGCGACACGCTCTTCGCCAAGGGGGCCGCCGCAGGCGTGGACATGGACCTGGCCGCCCAGCTGGGCCTGCTCACCACCAAGCCGTTCATCTACGTGTTCAACGTGGACGAGAACCAGGTGACCGACGAGGACTTCCGCAGCCGCATGTCCGAGCTGGTGGCCCCGGCCGACGCGATCTTCCTCAACGCGCAGCTGGAGTCCGAGCTGGCCGAGCTCGACGCCGAGGAGGCGGCCGAGCTGCTGGAGAGCGTCGGCATCGACGAGCCGGGCCTGCACCAGCTGGCACGCAAGGGCTTCAACACCCTGGGCCTGCAGACCTACCTGACGGCCGGGCCCAAGGAGGCCCGTGCGTGGACGATCCACCAGGGCTGGACCGCCCCGCAGGCCGCCGGTGTGATCCACACGGACTTCGAGAAGGGCTTCATCAAGGCCGAGGTCGTGTCCTTCGAGGATCTCGACCAGTACGGTTCGATGAACGCCGCCAAGGAGGCCGGCCGCGTCCGCATGGAGGGCAAGGACTACGTCATGGCCGACGGTGACGTGGTGGAGTTCCGCTTCAACGTCTGATCCTCGACCGCCCGTCAGGCGGAGCGTGGCCCCTGGCGGTGCGCCGGCGCAGTTGACCCTCCCGTCGCTGGATGCCTCACCGTCGTGATGTCAGCAGGAGCTGACGACGTGACAGAAGGAGTCCGCCATGATGAGCATCGGCCAGTTCGCCTACAGCACCGGGTTGAGCGTGAAGACCCTCCGGTACTACGACGAGATCGGTCTGCTCCCGGCCGCAGAGGTCGACCCGTTCAACGGCTACCGCACCTACCGGGGATCGCAGTTGCGTGAGGCCACCCTGCTCCGGGTGCTGCGTGCCTCCGGCATGGGGGTCGATGAGATGAGGAAGGCCCTCACCCATCCACACGAGACCGATGGGTTGATCGCCCGGCGACGGGCCGAGCTGGCCGTTCAGCGGGAGCTCGAGGACTGGGCGCTGGGTGAGGTCCAGCGGTGGCAGAGCACCGATGCGAGCGTGGTGCAGACCCGCGACCGTGCGGCACAGCGCTGGGCTGGTGTCGCCGTGTCCCTCGACCTCAGGGCGGTGTCCGATGACGTGGAGGGGGAGGCGTCGGCCGCGGAGTGCATGGGGCGTCTGGAGGAGCTGTCAGCGCAGCTCCACGCCGAGCTCTCCTCCCGGGGCGTGGCTGGACCACTGGAGGGGGAGGGCCGTGCCTGGATCGAGCTTCGCAGCGACCCGGCCCGCGCGAGTGTGATCGAGGTCGTGTCCTGCATCGCCGTCCACGCCCCGGTGCAGCC
>NZ_KV824458.1:0-2675 GCF_001816045.1 Kytococcus sp. HMSC28H12 | reverse complement strand
CGGGGACTTCGCCGCCGTCGTCGGCGTGGACCGGGGGGCGGGCGCCGAGGCGCTGCGCGCGGCCGGCGCCACCGCCGTCGTCACCGACCTCGAGGAGCTGCTGCCGTGACCGCACCGAACCCCGTGACCACAGCCGCTGACGGCACCCCCCGCACCGACCCGCTGGACCGCACCCGCTTCCCGGTGGACCCGTGGCGCCTCGTGGAGACCCGCCACTCCAGCGACGACCTCGGCCTCACCGAGACGCTCTTCAGCGTGGCCAACGGCTACCTGGGCCTGCGCGGCAACCCCGAGGAGGGCCGCGACGCCCACGTGCACGGCACCTTCGTCAACGGCTTCCACGAGACCTGGCGCATCAAGCACGCCGAGGACGCCTACGGCTTCGCCAAGGTGGGCCAGACCATCGTCACGGCGCCGGACGCCAAGCTCATGAAGCTCTACGTGGACGACGAGCCATTCATCCTGGCCACCGCGGACGTGGAGTCCTACGAGCGCTCGCTGGACCTGCGGGCCGGCGTCCTCACCCGCGACGTCGTGTGGCGCACCACCGCGGGCAAGCGCCTGCGCGTGCGATCGCAGCGCATGGTCTCGTTCGCCGAGCGCCACCTGGGGCTGCTCTCCCTCGAGGTGGAGATGCTCGACGGGGACGCCGCGGTGACGGTCTCCAGCCAGATCCTCAACCGCCAGGACGGCACCGACGAGTACGCCGTGGACGGCGAGGCGATGGGGGCGGGCTTCGATCCGCGCAAGGCCGGCGCCTTCGGCCACCGGGTGCTGCTCCCCGAGGCGCAGGAGTCCACGGAGCACCGTCTGGCCATGGGCTGGCGCACCGCGCACTCCGGCATGACCCTGGCCGTCGCCGTGGAGCACCACCTGACCACCGAGTGCGAGGTGCGCACCTCGCAGGTGGTCGAGCCCGACCAGGCCAAGCAGGTGTACGCCTTCCGCCTGGCGCAGGGGCAGACGGTGCGACTCGACAAGTGGCTGACCTACCACTCCTCCACCGGGGTCCCCGTGCCCGAGCTGGTGGACCGCTGCCACCGGACGCTCGACCGCCTCGTGCCCGAGGGCGTGGAGGGTGCGCTGACCGCTCAGGAGGGCTGGCTCGCCGACTTCTGGGCCAATGCCGACGTGGAGCTCCCCGGCCAGCCCGAGATGCAGCAGGCGGTGCGCTTCGCCCTGTTCTCCCTGGCGCAGGCCGCCGGACGGGCCGACCGTGAGGGCGTGCCCGCCAAGGGCGTCACCGGCAGCGGCTACGAGGGCCACTACTTCTGGGACACCGAGGCCTACGTGGTGCCCTTCCTCACCTTCACGATGCCCCACCTGGCCCGCAACGCGCTGCAGTTCCGAGCCCGGATGCTGCCCAAGGCCCGGGAGCGTGCGCGGGACCTCGCGCTCACCGGCGCGCTCTTCCCGTGGCGCACGATCAACGGCGAGGAGGCCTCCGCCTTCTACGCCGCGGGCACCGCGCAGTACCACATCGACGCCGACGTGGCCCATGCCGTGGCCACCTACCTCGACGCCACCGGGGACAGGGACTTCGGGCGACGCGGGGGCCTGGAGATCCTCGTGGGCACCGCCCGGATGTGGACGGACCTGGGCTTCTGGCAGCAGGGCCCCGAGCCGCGCTTCCACATCCACAGCGTCACCGGCCCGGACGAGTACACCACCGTGGTGAACAACAACCTGTTCACCAACGTCATGGCCCGCGCCAACTTGGAGCGCGCCGCCCGCGAGGTGACCCAGCTCGCCCAGGACGACCCATCCGCCTACGCCGAGCTCGCGCAGCGCTTCGACCTCCTGGCCGAGGAGCCCGAGACCTGGGCCCGCGTCGCCGAGGCCGTGCACATCCCCTACGACGAGACGCTCGGCATCCACCCCCAGGACGACCACTTCCTGGACCGCGAGGTGTGGGACCTCTCGGCCACTCCCCCCGAGCGGCACCCCCTGCTGCTGCACTACCACCCGCTGGTCATCTACCGCTACCAGGTGCTCAAGCAGGCCGACGTGGTGCTGGCGCTCTTCCTGCAGTCCGACCGTTTCACGCCCGAGCAGAAGCGCCGCGACTTCGAGTACTACGACCCGATCACCACGGGCGACTCCACCCTCTCGGCCGTGGTGCAGTCCATCGTGGCCGCCGAGGTGGGCTACCACCACATGGCGCTGGACTACTTCCGCCGGGCCCTCTACGTGGACCTGGCGGACGCCCACTCCAACACCGTGGACGGCATGCACATCGCCAACTCCGGCGGCGTCTGGAGCGCCGTCGTCTGCGGCTTCGGCGGCATGCGCGCCGTGGGGGGCCGGCTCACCTTCGACCCGCGCCTGCCGGTCGACTGGCCGGAGGTCACCTTCCGCGTGCGCTGGCACGGCACCCGCCTGCGTGTCCGCGTGGCCCAGGAGGCGATGGAGTTCACCCCCGAGCAGGGGCCGGCCACCAGCGGCTCGCCGTGCGTCGTGCACGTGCGCGGCGAGGAGGTCCGCATCGGCCCTGAGGGCGTGACCGTGCCCCTGGACGGCCAGGGACCCCGCATCGACGAGGTGCTGCGCCCCGGACGCCACGAGGGTCTGCTGCGCCGTGACGGCAGCCTCATGACCGTGAGCACCCCCGACGACATGCCGCCCGCCTGAGACCGGGCAGGCACGAGGAAGGCCCCCACCCGTCGGGTGGGGGC
>NZ_KV824457.1:0-1615 GCF_001816045.1 Kytococcus sp. HMSC28H12 | reverse complement strand
CCCGGCGGTTGCCCGCCAGGACGCCCTCGGCCAGCGCCGCCGGGTCCACCGCCGTCACGGTCAGGCGCCGGTGGGGTCGGTGGCGTGCCCGGCCTTGCGACGCAGCGTCCCGATGAGGTCCACCGCCGCCTTCGCGATGACGGTGCCCGGCGGGTAGATCGCGTCCGCCCCGGCCTCGCGCAGCTCGGCGAAGTCCTGCTCGGGGATCACGCCACCGACCACGATGCACACGTCCTGGCCGTCGAGCGCGTCGAGCTCGGCCCGCAGCGCCGGCACGAGGGTGAGGTGCCCGGCCGCCAACGAGGACACGCCCACCACGTGCACGTCGGCCTCCACGGCCTGACGTGCCACCTCCTGCGGGGTCTGGAAGAGCGGGCCCACGTCCACGTCGAAGCCGAGGTCGGCGTACGCGGTGGCCACCACCTTCTGGCCGCGGTCGTGCCCGTCCTGGCCCATCTTGGCCACGAGGATGCGCGGGCGACGGCCGTCCTCCTCGGCGAAGGCCTCCACGGCCTCGCGGGCGGCGTCGATGGCGGCGTCGTCGCCGGCCTCCTGGCTGTACACACCGGAGATCGTACGGATCTGCGCGGTGTAGCGGCCGAAGACCTCCTCCATCGCGTCGCTCATCTCGCCCACGCTGGCGTGCGCCCGGGCGGCCTCGATGCACAGGGCCAGCAGGTTGCCGTCACCGCGTGCCCCCTCGGTGAGCGCGGTCAGCGCGGCCCGGCAGGCGTCCTCGTCGCGCTCGGCGCGCAGCCGCTGCAGCTTCTCCAGCTGCTCGGCGCGCACGCGGGCGTTGTCCACCTTGAGGATCTCGATGGGCTCGTCCTCGTCCACCGGGTAGAGGTTCACGCCCACCAGCGCCTGGCGGCCGGAGTCCAGTCGCGCCTGGGTGCGGGCGGCGGCCTCCTCGATGCGGAGCTTGGGCAGCCCGGCCTCGATGGCCTGGGCCATGCCGCCGGCGGCCTCCACCTCCTGGATGTGCGCCCACGCCCGCTGCGCGAGGTCGTGGGTGAGCGTCTCGATGTACGCGCTGCCGCCCCACGGGTCCACGGTCTGGGTGGTGCCGGACTCCTGCTGCAGCAGCAGCTGGGTGTTGCGCGCGATGCGGGCGGAGAAGTCCGTGGGCAGCGCGATCGCCTCGTCCAGGGCATTGGTGTGCAGGCTCTGCGTGTGCCCCTGCGTGGCGGCCATGGCCTCGATGCAGGTACGCACCACGTTGTTGTAGACGTCCTGGGCGGTCAGCGACCAGCCGGAGGTCTGGCTGTGGGTGCGCAGCGACATCGACTTGGGGTTCCTCGGCTCGAACTGCCGCACCAGGCGCGCCCAGAGCAGCCGGGCCGCGCGGAGCTTGGCCACCTCCATCGAGAAGTTCATGCCGATGGCCCAGAAGAAGCTCAGGCGCGGCGCGAAGGTGTCGACGTCCAGCCCGGCCTCGATGCCGGCGCGCAGGTACTCCACGCCGTCGGCCAGCGTGTACGCCAGCTCGAGGTCCTGCGTGGCCCCGGCCTCCTGGATGTGGTACCCGGAGATGGAGATCGAGTTGAACCGCGGCATGTGCGCACTGGTGTGGGCGAAGATGTCGCTGATGATCCGCATCGACGGCTCGGGCGGG
>NZ_KV824456.1:0-2797 GCF_001816045.1 Kytococcus sp. HMSC28H12 | reverse complement strand
CACGTCGCGCCCGCCCCGCCCGGTGCCGCGCCCCGCCCCGCGCCGCTCGCGCCGCAGTTCCAGGTACTGCTCCACCCCGCCGGGCAGGTCGCGGATGCGCCCGTCGCCCAGCAGCGCCACCTGGCGGTTGGCCATGCGCTCCAGCAGGTAGCGGTCGTGGCTCACCACCAGCAGCGTGCCGGCCCAGCCGTCCAGCACGTCCTCCATGGAGGTCAGCGTCTCGATGTCGAGGTCGTTGGTCGGCTCGTCGAGCATCAGCACGTTCGGCTCGTCCAGCAGCAGCCGCACGAACTGCAGGCGCCGCCGCTCCCCACCGGAGAGGTCCGAGACCCGACTCTGCTGGCGCTGCCCGGAGAAGCCCAGCCGCTTGGCCAGCGAGCTCGCCGAGACCTCCTTGCCATCCAGCACCGTGTAGCTGCGCACCATCGTGATGGCGTCGATGACGGTCATGCCCGCCACCTCGTCCAGCTCGTGGAGGTCCTGGGACAGGATGGCCGGCTGCACCGTGCGCCCCACCTTGAGCTTGCCGGAGGCCAGCGGCACCTGCTCCAGCAGCACGCACAGCAGGGTGGACTTGCCGGCGCCGTTCACGCCGACGACGCCGTACCGGTCGCCCGGGCCGAGGCGCCAGGTCTGCCCCTCGAGCAAGGTGGTCTGCTCGTCCTCGGGGGCGCCCGGCGGAACGCGGACGGTGGCGTTCACCAGGTCGTACACGTCCTTGCCCAGGCGGGTGGTCGCGAAGCGCGCCAGGGCCACCTCGTCGCGCGGCTCGGGCTCGTTGGCGATGAGGGCGTCGGCCGCCTCGATGCGGAAGCGCGGCTTGCTCGTGCGCGCCGGTGCACCCCGGCGCAGCCAGGCGAGCTCCTTGCGCAGGACGTTCTGCCGCTTCTCCTCGGTGGCCTGCTCGACGCGGGCACGCTCGGCGCGCGCCTGCACGAAGGCCGCGTACCCACCCTCGTACTGGTGCACCGCGCCCTCGACGACCTCCCAGGTGTTCTCCACCACGGCGTCGAGGAACCAGCGGTCGTGGGTGACCACCACGAGCGCCTGCCCGGAGCGGCGGCTGGTGCGCAGGTGCTCGGCCAGCCAGGCCACACCCTCCACGTCGAGGTGGTTGGTGGGCTCGTCCAGCAGCAGCACGTCGGGGTCCTCCACGAGCAGCGCGGCCAGCGCCATGCGCCGCCGCTCGCCACCGGACATGCCTGCCACCGGCTGGTCGAGTCCGCCCAGCCCCTCCGCGTCGAGTCCGCCCAGCAGTCCGGTGAGCACCCCGCGGACCCGCGCGTCGGCCGCCCACTCGTGCTCGGCCAGGCCGGGCAGCACCACGTCACGCACGGTGGCGTCGGCCGCGATGTCGTCGCGCTGGCGCAGCATGCCCACCGTGGCCCCGCGGGAGCGCACCACGCGCCCGGAGTCCGGCTGGGTCAGACCCGCCATCACCCGCAGCAGGGTGGACTTGCCCCCGCCGTTGCGCCCCACCACGCCGATGCGGTCCCCGTCGTTGAGCCCGAGGGTCACGTCGTCGAGGAGGGTGCGGGTGCCGTACACCAGGTGCAGGCCCTCGCAGTTGAGCAGGTTCGCGGGGGGATTCACGGCGGTCACCCTACGTGGGCCGGGCCCCGGGGCTCAGTCGCGGCGCTCGACCACCCGGGCGCCCGGGGCGGGCCCGCTGGCGGTGAACACCTGCACGCCCGGGCGCAGCGCCGCCATGCCCACCGAGACGTCGATGGCGTGCTCCCGGCTCTCGGCCAGCAGCGCGACGGTGGGCCCGGACCCGGACACGATGCCGGCCACGGCCCCCACCTCGGTGCCCGCATCCAGGGTGTCCTGCAGCGACGGCTGGAGGCTGATGGCGGCCGGCTGCAGGTCGTTCTGCAGGTGCTCGGCCACCGCCAGCGGGTCGCCCGTGCGCAGGGCCTGCAGCAGCTCCTCCGGGGGCTCGGGGGTGGCCTCCCACGCCTCGAGCGTCTCCGGGGTGGGGGTCTGGTCCCAACCGTTGAGCCGGTCGAACTCGCGGTAGACCGCCGGCGTGCTGAGCCCCTGGTCGCTCACGCAGAACACCCAGTGCAGCTCGCCCCGGGCCAGCACGGTGGAGACCTCGTCACCGCGCCCCAGCCCGAGGGCGTTGCCGCCGGTGAGGCCGAAGGGCACGTCGGCCCCCAGGTCGGCGGCGAGGGCGCGCAGGTCCCCCATCGGGAACTCGTTGCCCCACACCTCGTTGGCGGCGAGCAGGGCCGCGGCCGCGTCGGCCGACCCGCCGGCCATGCCCCCGGCCACGGGGACCTGCTTGTCGATGGTGATGGCCACCGGCCGCGGGCGCCGCAGCCCACAGGTGCGCCCGTGGAGCTCACGCAGCTCCTCCACCGCCCGCCAGGCGAGGTTGGTGTGGTCGGTCGGCACGCCCTCGGTGAAGCTGCCGGTGACCTCCAGCGACATCGTGCGCGCGCGGCGCACCGTCACCTCGTCGCACAAGTCGACGGCGTGGAAGACGGTGGCCAGCGGGTGGTACCCGGTCTCGAGGTCGGGAGGCCCCACCCGCAGCGCCAGGTTCACCTTGGCGGGCGCGCGGACGGTCGCGGAGCGGGGGGCGGCCGGGCTGGTCATGGCACCCACACTAGGGGGACCGCAGCGGGCCCGGACCCGGCGGTCCACACCGCACCGGGCACCACCTCAGCGGGCTGCGCCGTCCTCACCGACCAGGCGCCGGTGCGCGGCGGCCAGGCGGATGAAGCCCTCCACGTCCAGCGCCTCGCCTCGGGTCCGCGGGTCGATGCCGGCGGCCACCAGCGCCGCCTCG